>JBJELS010000044.1:0-3737 GCA_051879275.1 Lachnospiraceae bacterium | reverse complement strand
AACGGCTGCGGATTTGATCCAAAGTCTGTAAGGCATGAAAATAAAAGCCGCTTTTCCGGCATAGGCGTTAATAATGTAGATCAGCGGATAAAGCTGCATTATGGCCCGCAATATGGATTAAAAATAGACAGTCAGCCGGGTAAGGGCACCGTTTGCCGAGTGACGATTCCCCGCAAGCTGTATAAGGAGGAATTTCCAGAATGAGTTTACAGATTCTGCTTGTTGATGATGAACCTGCAATCAAAATTGTTTTTCGCCAATTAACAGATTGGACCAAGACCCCTTATTCCCTTTGTCATACTGCAAGTAATGGCGAGGAAGCTCTGGCCTATGTCAGAACCAATCCGGTAGATATTATCATAACGGATCTGAAAATGTCCGTAATGGACGGTATAGCCTTGATTCGGGCATTGAAGCAGGAGCAGCTGGATATTCCCACTCTGGTTCTTAGCAATTATTCTGATTTTGAACTGGTTCGTGAAGCACTGACTGCCGGTGCTGTTGATTACTTATTAAAAGCTAATATATCTGCTGACCTGCTGATGGAGCATCTGGACAAAATTGCAATCAATATTCAGGATCGGCAGAAAGACCGGGAAGAAGCTCTTCGGCAAAAGCAGCAGATGGAATTACAAAATACAAAAATTTTACTGAATGAGCTTCGGGACTTCTTTCTGGATGAAACCATTTCTCCTGAAGAGCTTTCAGAAGAAACCATCGGCAGTCTCCTTTTTTCTCAGCCCAGTATTATTCTTACCTTGTTTTTCCATGAGGATATCAAACGGGAAAAGTTAAAAAGAGTCGCCCCCAACCTTCAAACCTTACTGACCGAAGCGCTCTCCCTGACCACCATGCCTGTCAGTATCATGGCACATCACAACGAAATCCTTTATTGTCTGCCTTACAGCGAAGCACTGGAGCATACTCTGCCCAAAAAATCCAAAGTCTTTCTCCGGCAGATTATAACCTATTTTGGTGTTCATCCCACCCTCTCCTGCTCTGAGCCGGCGGTCGGTCTCACCAAATGCCGCAGTGCCTATCTTGCCTGCATCAATGCACGCAGTGCTTCCTTCTACCATCCGGACAGCTCCATCCTTTTTACAAAGGATATTTGCTTTATCCGCGATGTCCCGGGTGCGGAAATCACTGCTACGGTAGATTCCCTTCTGGATTTCATGCGTTTCGGTAAGCAAGAGGAAATCTTCCGATATATTCACAATGTATTGACCCAATGGGCTGCCCTGCCCCTGGATCCTCTACTGCTGTGTATGAGTTGTGTGCATATTTTTGAGAATATAGCTCTTTCCCTGGATGCCAGAAATCTACATCCGCAAATCCACGATTATCAGCAGAGGCTGCTGAAGGCCGATACTCTTGATCGACTGGAGGCCACCCTTGGTGAAGGACTTTTTCTTTTACAAAAAGGCAGCGGGAATGAATTTGAAAAATATCGAAAGGAAGTGCAGGTTGTGATACGCTATGTGAATATTCATTACAGAGAGCATATCACACTGGATGAGATTGCAGATGCCGTAAATTTAAATAAAAGCTATCTCTGCCGGCTTTTTAAAAAAGAATATGGTGACAGTGTGTTCAGCTATCTTAATACCGTCCGTATGGAAAAAGCCGCCGAGCTGCTTCGCAGCAACCCCAACCTGTATATCCAGGAGGTTGCCTTAGCAGTGGGTATTTCTGAGCCCTTCTATTTCACACGCCGTTTCAAGGAATATTTCGGCCTGTCTCCCCGTGATTTCCTAATCCGGCTGGCACGCTCCGGTACCGCAAAAGACTGAAAAAAGCTCTGCCGAATCCAGCAGCAGAGCTTTTTCCTTTACCTTCGTATATTACTCAATACCGTCAGAGGTCTCTGTCCCACAACCAGCTGTCCATCCCGAACATAGCCTTCCTCACGGTCTTTTAAGGCTTCTATGAGGCAGCCTCGAAGCTCCGTAATCCGCTTATGGCAGTCAGTATCATGAATCCTGTTATGTGCTTCATGGGGATCTTGTTCCAGATGGAAATACTGCTCCTCACCCGTCTGAGAATACCAGATATACTTATCCCTTTTGGTGACGATAAACTGTGAAGATAATTCTCCCAGGGTATGCTCTCCGTGCAGCCACGGGCAGGAAATCGGGTGCAGCAGACTTCTTCCATCGACGCTGTCCGGGATTGGTGCCCCTGCCAATTCCAACAGTGTGGGCATAATATCCTGCAGCCCCACCAGGTCACTGCAGCGACGATGCCCTTCTCCCACATATTTCTCCGGGCCCGATATAAACAGGGGTATATGAATACTTCCCTGATAGGGTTTCGCTTTCTGGAACTGCAGATGGTCGCCCAGCATATCTCCATGGTCAGAGAGGAACAAAATCACCGTATTATCCATAAGCTTACGTTCCACAAGGTCCAGAAGAATACGCCCTATCTGATGATCCATATGGGTAATGCTTCCATAATAGGCAGCCCGCATTTGTCTCACATACTCCCGGTCACAGGGCCCGGTAAGGGAATGATAGCTGTGCCCTTCTTTCTCCAAGCGTTCTCTATCATTCCAGTCTCCGAAATAGGGAGGCCGGAGGTCTTTATCTTTGTATAAATCCAAATAGCATTGCGGAGGATCTAAGGGTGCATGGGGCCTCACGAAGCTTGCCATGAGAAAAAAGGGCATATCAGGATCACGCCGCCGCAGAAAGTCAAGGCATTCATCAGCTACCCAGTTGGTAGGATGATATTTTTCCTCATACATCCAGGGACGGGTTACCCAGCCGTTACAATCCAGTCCTGTTTCCAATGGGTCTGCCTTTACTCCAAGCTCCTGCTTCAGCCACCAGTAATAATCATCTGCCACCTTCTGGCTTTCCCGATAAGGTATATCCGGTGCCCGATAGGCGTGCATATAGCCATCGTGCAGTCGGACATGATGAAACCCGAGATAATTGCGAAGCGGATGAACATGCATTTTACCCACACACTGCGTATAATAGCCGGCTTTGCTCAATTCTCCTGCCATTGTATGGGCATAATTCCACCGCACACCATCCTCATAGCCTACGCGACCCGTATGTTCCTGTGACATTCCCGTATGCAGCATAGCCCGTGCCGGTACACAGGTAGGACAGACTGAGTAGGCGTTAGTATATAGATTACCCATATCTGCCAGGCTGTCAAGATAAGGTGTTTTTACATCCGGATGACCTGCTATACCAAGACAATCACCACGCATCTGATCTGTCATCAATAAAACAATATTGGGGCGCTCCTGCATAGTAACCTCTTTTCTCCTGCCGAAAAAAACATGGCAAGTATAGTATTTATGATTATTTTAATACAATGTCGGCTCCATGTGAATACAAAATATATATCTATAGCTGTACAATATTGACCTCAAGCTTCCTGCAGCAAAAAAATACCACCGACTGATGTCGGTGGCATTTGGAAAACAACCCTTATCCTTCAATAGCGATATAGCTCTTTTCCTCTACTGCCTCTCTTTCCTTCTTCGGAACATGAAGCTTCAAAATACCATTTTCAAATTTGGCCTTAATATCCTCCTGCGTAATCCGGTCTCCCACATAAAAGCTGCGGCTGCAGGAGCCATAATATCTCTCTCTTCGGATATATCTGCCCTCCTTATCCTTCTGGTCATTACTCTCATCGGTCTGAGCTTTAATCGTTAAATAACCATCCTTAAGCTCTGCACTAATGTCTTCCTTATTGAATCCCGGGAGTTCAAT
>JBJELS010000043.1:0-3782 GCA_051879275.1 Lachnospiraceae bacterium | reverse complement strand
ACCAGAGGAAGTATTTATTCGGCAGAGGGAGAGGTTCTTGCCCAGACTCTTACGGATGAGGAGGGGAATGAAGTCCGTTCTTATCCCTACCGGAATCTGTTTGCTCATGTGGTGGGATTTTCCACCAAGGGAAAAACCGGAATAGAGGCAGAGGCAAACTCCTGGCTGATTCAATCCAGTGTTTCCTTATCCTCTAAGGTGGAAAATGAGGTGGCCGGAGTAAAAAATCCGGGAGATGACGTTTATACCTCACTGCGATTGGATTTACAGGAAATTGCCAGTAAGTCATTAGGGGTTTATCAGGGAGCCATTATTGTCAGTAACGTTAAAACCGGAGAAATACTGGCTATGGTGTCCAAGCCGGATTTTGATCCGGAAACCATTGCGGAGGATTGGGAAGGCTATGTAGAGGACGAGAACAGCTCAGTGCTGCTGAATCGGGCTACACAGGGAATTTATCCTCCCGGCTCCACCTTTAAAATTGTTACGGCTCTGGCTTACCTAAGGCAGAATAACGGGGACTACAGCAGCTACCGCTATCAATGCAACGGCTCCCTTCTCTATGGAAACAGCCGGATAACCTGCTATCATGGAACAGCTCACGGAAGCGTGGATTTTTTTTCCTCCTTTGCCAAGTCCTGTAACTGTTCCTTTGCCAATATGGGACTTATGCTGGATCGCAGGATTTACCATGATACCATAAGTCAGCTGGGCTTTAACGAAAGTCTGCCGGTAAATTTTAATTACAGCAAAAGCAATTTGACTGTGGATGAAACGGTTTCTGATGAGGATATGATTCAGATTTCCTTCGGCCAGGGCAGTGTGCAGATGACTCCTCTGCACCTGCATCTGATTACCAATGCCATAGCAGCCGGAGGAACGCCCATGAAGCCCAGTCTGATCAATAAAATTGTTTCTGCCGAAGGCAATGTGGTGGAAACCTTTAAACCGGAAAGCTATAAGGAATTTATGTCTGCCGAAGAAGCCTCTTCCTTAAGAGAATTAATGGTTTCCGTGGTTCAGTCCGGTACGGCTACCCGCTTAAAAGGCCTTTCCTATACCGCAGCAGGAAAAACAGGCTCTGCGGAATACAGCAAGGTGAAGGCGGATTCCCATGCCTGGTTTACCGGCTTTGCTCCTGCTGAGGATCCGGAGATCTCCGTAACCATTATTGTGGAGAAAATCGGCTCGGGAGGAGATTATGCGGTTCCCATTGCCAAACGGCTTTTTGATGCCTATTTCGGAATATAGGGATTAGGAGCCGCAAATAAAACCTTGCTTAATCCTTGAAATTGGTCTATACTGTAATCAGTTTATATATGTCTCCTAAAAGAGACATCACACCATTCAGGGAGGAATTGCAATGATAGAGGCAACCAGCTGTGGCGGTGTGGTTATTTTTCGGGGTAAGATTTTGCTTTTATACAAGAATTTTAAGAATAAGTATGAGGGTTGGGTTTTGCCAAAAGGTACTGTAGAGGAAGGCGAGGAATATAAGGACACGGCTATGCGTGAAGTTCTGGAGGAATCAGGAGCCGCTGCCTCAATCATTAAGTATATAGGAAAAAGTGAATATACTTTTAATGTACCGGAGGATACCGTGGAGAAGGAAGTCCATTGGTATCTGATGATGGCTGACAGCTATTACAGTAAACCACAACGCGAAGAGTTTTTTGTTGATTCCGGTTATTACAAATATCATGAAGCTTATCATTTGCTGAAATTCGCCAATGAGCGTCAGATTTTGGAAAAGGCTTATAATGAATATCTGGAATTGAAGAAGAGAAATCTTTGGGGAAACAGGAAGTATTACTAAAGAGGCGTTAGTCGCCTCTTTTGTATTAACGAGGATTTTATATGCGCTTTCGTAAAGAACTCTATCTAGGTGAGGGAATAAGAGATAAAGGAAAAATCAAACGAAAGCTTCGGCGGGGAGCCGGTATGATGGACATCTATGTGATTTCCATCGCTGCCGGTAAGAATCAGCTGGAGTGTACCCATTGCTGTTTTTTCAAGCAGAGACTGATCAGAGAAAATATAGGACTGATTGTGGGACTGGCAAAGGGGTATCAGGAGGCGCAGCAGCTGATGATTTCCATGATAGAGGATTCTCTGAGAATAACCGGTACTCCGGATGTTAAAGAATATTTACTTGATGGAATATAAGAGGAACACATGGGTTTAATCATACTTCAAGTGTTAAAATGGATTTTATGGATTGGTTTATGGATAATTGCAGCCATATTCGTTCTTTTGCTTCTGCTGTTGTTTGTTCCCATCCGCTATAGGGTAGAAGGAGAGTATGGAGAAGCAGGAAAAAAAGCTGAGGGAAGGCTTCGTTGGCTTTTATCCATTGTATATTTTACCTTTCGTTATGAAGAAGTCCTAATAAAGAAACTTAAGCTTTTTGGGATTACGGTTTATGATTCCTCGAAACCGAAAAAGAAAAAGGAAAAAGAGATAACAGGCTTCGCTTGCAGGCCCGAAGAGATCCCTGCTTCGGAACCGGCAAAAGTCTTTAAGGAGGCCAGTCCACAACCGGCGAAAGTCTATAAGAATATCGGTCCGCAACAGGCAGAAGAAGAGAAGGCGGGCTTATGGGAGAAAGGAAAGGCAGTGAAGGCAGGCTTTCTCAGCTTTAACAGGAGGTGGAAGGCCCTGGGAAACTGTTTTCAGGATAAGCAGGAGCTGATACATGAGTATTACAGTCGGTGGAAGAGGGAGGAAACCCAAAGGCTATGGGCAAGAGTAAAGGTAAGGACTTTGAAAGTTCTGTCCTGTCTGGCACCCAGACGTTGGAGGATAAACGGTGTGGCAGGCTTTGAAGATCCTTCTGTAACGGGGCAGATGATGGCCGCTGTGGGCATAACCTATCCCCTTCATCGGGGAAACTTACAGATCACACCTGATTTTGAAACCGGCAGAATGGAGTTTAACGGATATGCCAGGGGAAGAATCTTTTTGGGGGTTTTGCTTTACCACATGTTGATTCTGATTTGCAATAAGGATTGTATGGCTTTGATTAAATTATGGTTAAATGGGCCATCGGATGATAATCTTAAGGAAAATGACGATACTAATTATGTGCAGGAGGTAAGAAATGACAGATAATAATTTCAGTTCCGTAATGACTTCTTTATTGAAGGGAGTAGATAGCGTTTTAAGCACCAAAACCGTGGTAGGTGAGGCGATTACCATAGGGGATACCATTATATTGCCCTTAGTGGATGTTTCCTTCGGTATAGGTGCCGGTGCAGGCAGTCAGGATAAAAAGAACAGCGGTGCCGGCGGAGTGGGCGGCAAGATGAGCCCCAGTGCCGTTTTGGTCATTAAGGATGGCCATACCAAGCTGGTGAACATCAAGCAGCAGGATGGAGTAACCAAAATTCTGGATATGATTCCGGATGTGGTGGAACGCTTTACCACGAAAAATCCTGTAGGGGATATGCTGTCGGATGATGAGGCGAAGGAGGCAGCCTTCCCCAAGGCACAGGCCACTGGCAGCGGTGAAGGCGATCAGACCGGAAAGTAGAAGGAAAAGGACAAGTATTCCCGGATGGGGATGCTTGTCCTTTTTTCCTGCTTTACAGTTATACGCATCCTGTGTATAATATTCCGGTGCACCTTGATAAGTAAATAGAGAAATAAACTGTTATCATTTTCCTCATCCAGCGCCATGAGCCTTTGGGGCTTTTTCTGCCATGTAAACGGATGCAGAGCAGGGAAAAGTCTTTTAAAGGATGACGAGGAGAAGGGTTATCGAAAATTCGGCGGGTGCCCTT
>JBJELS010000042.1:0-18602 GCA_051879275.1 Lachnospiraceae bacterium | reverse complement strand
GTGGGTCTGACAGGACTTACCATGGCAGAATATTTCCGTGATAAGGGTGGTAAGGATGTATTGCTGTTTATTGACAATATTTTCCGTTTTACCCAGGCAGGTTCCGAGGTTTCCGCACTGTTGGGACGTATGCCTTCAGCAGTAGGCTATCAGCCCACTCTGCAGACGGAAATGGGTGCCCTTCAGGAGCGTATTACCTCCACGAAGAATGGTTCCATTACCTCCGTTCAGGCGGTATATGTACCGGCAGATGACTTGACGGATCCGGCTCCGGCAACCACCTTTGCCCATCTGGATGCGACTACGGTTTTATCCCGTTCCATTGTGGAGCTGGGTATCTATCCGGCGGTTGATCCTCTGGAATCCACCTCCCGTATTCTGGATCCCAGAATTTTGGGTGAAGAGCATTACCGTACAGCCCGTGCAGTACAGGAAATTCTGCAGAGATATAAAGAATTGCAGGATATTATTGCTATTCTTGGTATGGATGAATTGTCTGAAGAAGACAGGCTGGTGGTATCCCGTGCAAGAAAGGTTCAGAGATTTTTGTCTCAGCCTTTCCATGTAGCTGAGCAGTTTACCGGTCTTAGCGGACAGTATGTACCCATTAATGAAACCATCCGTGGATTTAAAGAGATTCTGGAAGGTAAGCATGATGATATTCCTGAAAGCTATTTCCTGAATGCAGGAAGCATTGATGATGTACTGGCAAGAGTAAAATAATTGACGGTGCCCAAAAAGTGCAGCGGGAAATGAGGAAAAAATGGCTGATGAGAGATATTTTGAGTTAGAAATCATTACTCCTGACCGCGTTTTTTATAAAGACCGGGTACTGATGGTTGAGTTTAATACCACAGAGGGAGAAATCGGTATCTATCGTAATCATATTCCTTTGACGGTAATCTTAAAGCCGGGAGTGCTGACCATTACCGGTGAAGAGAAAAAAGAAGCTGCCCTGCATGCAGGCTTTGCTACAATCTTACAGGATAAGGTAACGATTATGGCAGAGACGGTGGAATGGCCGGAGGAAATTGATCTTAAGCGTGCCCAGGCGGCCAGAGAGCGGGCTGAGGTTAGGCTTAGAGAAGGCAGGGGAGATACCGATATTGCCAGAGCAGAAACTGCCCTGCAGCGGGCTATGGCGAGAATCAATACAATTAAATAACTGCGATTTTATTAAAAAGGCAGGTCAATTACCTGCCTTTTATCATACCCTAAAAGAAAAAAGGAAGAAATTATGGACAGCAAAACTCCGCTGCCGTTTTATATGGCTTATCCTTCAGCAGTTCCTGCCGCTGACAACACTGAAAAGCTTACGGAAAGAGAATATATGCGCCAGCTGTATCCTTTGGAGGCAAAACAGTATCTGGCAGTTATTGTGGCAGTACTGGACCAGATTGATTTCAAGGAAAATTATTTTTATGATGAATATCCGGATCAGATGACGATACTGCGGCTGACGGAAGGAATACTCAGACAGATTCCCATAAGAAATAATATTTCCAGAGAAACCCAGAAAAGTCTTATTCAGGTTCTTCTTCTGGATGAGCTGCTGCGCAGAAAAGAATTAAACCGAAAAATATAGTTGTTTCTTAAGAGAAAAAAGATTACACTGATAAAAGCAGTTAATTGAAGAAGCTTTTGCTGATTACAGAATGGAGAGAAGCATGGAAGAAATCAGAAAGCTATGTGAAGAGTGCATAGGAAAAGATTTATATCAAATCGTTATCAGCAACAGCAGAAGAGACAGCGAAATCAGCAAGGTAAAGATTCGCCCTCTTATGCTTAAGGGAAGGCTGGTTTATCAGGTAAGTGAGACAAAAGGAACTCAGATTTTCCATTTCAATCTGGATAAAAAGGCGGTTATTGAAAGCATCATCGGATACCTGAAAAAGGATTTCCAACAGGCACAGTTTCTTTGCCGGCAGCTTCAGGCAACAGTATTGATTAGCAAGAAGGGAAAAATCACCATTAAAAAGAAGAGGCAGGAAAAAGAAGATGAGCCGGATTTGTCACATAATCGGGTAAAGCAATATATTTTAAAGGAGGGATTACCGGTTCCCTTTTTGCAGGATTTAGGTGTACAGACGAAAGAGGGGAAAATTGTAAGAAGCCGCTACGATAAATTTCGTCAGATTAACCGCTATCTGGAATTTATTGCAGATATTATGCCCATACTTCCAACAGACAGGCAGATTCATATTATTGATTTTGGCTGCGGCAAATCCTACCTTACCTTTGCCCTGTACTATTATATGAAAATTTTGTGTAAGCGGCAGGTTAAAATCGTTGGCTTGGATTTGAAGGAAAAGGTGGTTGAGGACTGTAACCGGTTGGCAGTAAAATACGGCTATGATTCTTTAAGCTTCAGTTGCACCGATGTGGCAGCTTATGATGCAAAGGAAGCGGTAGATATGGTAGTCACCCTCCATGCCTGCGATACGGCCACCGATTACGCACTGGCAAAGGCGATAAAATGGAAGGCCGGAATTATTTTTTCGGTTCCCTGCTGTCAGCATGAAGTAAATAAACAGATTGGAAATGAAATACTGCAGCCTGTATGGAAATATGGTCTTCTTAAGGAAAGAATGGCAGCCTTAATTACAGATGGAATCAGAGCCAATCTTTTAGAAGCGCAGGGATACCGTGTACAGGTAATGGAATTTATCGATATGGAGCATACACCCAAAAATATTTTAATCCGGGCAATTAAGGATGAAACCGGGGGCAGAAAGATTACCGGAATAGAAAAAATGACAGAGTTTTTAGGAGTGAAAAGCACATTACAGAACCTGTTGGATGCAGAAGAATGAAAGAATGGTTAAGTCAATGAAAAAATCACTGATTAAAAAAATAGTTGCAGCAGTGGTATTTCTTGCAGCCCTGCTGGTAATTGATGCAGTAATAAATCAAAAAAATACAGATGTTACGATGGAAATGCCGGCAGCCACCTTACCTGTAGTATCCGTACAGCTTGGTGATTATAAAGTGAATACGATGTATGGATATACTTCAAGGCAGGAAGAGGTCTATATGAAGGATACCCTTACACCTGTGTCCTCTGACCGCAGTATTTCCCTCATTGTAGATACCTTTAAAACCCAGGTCAGTACCATTGCCTACGAGGTACGAAGCGTTGATGGAGAGAGACTGATTGAGGGAGGGGAGATTACGGATTTCTGGAAGCAGGGAGAACAGATAGGGTTTTCTCTGCAGCTAAAGGATTTAATTGAAAAAGATAAAGAATATTCCTTTATCACCATATTAACCATGGAGGATGGGAGTCGGTCTTATTATTATGCCAGATTTATTCAGCAGGAAGACTATCATGAGGCAGAAAAGCTGGATTACATTACTTGGTTCCATGATACGGTCTACGGGGGAGGCGACGGTGAAGAGCTTCGTAAGTATTTGGAGTCAAATGCACAGGGGAATAACAAAACCTTTCATAAGGTCACCATAAACAGCAGTCTTAAGCAGGTAATGTGGAATCAGATGAAGGTGGAGAAGGTAGATGAGCCTGTATTTCTAATCAGGGAAATTACTGAGCAGACTATGGGAGTCTGTCTGCAATATACGGTAAAAACCGGCAGTGGAAAAACTGCAGACTATTATCATGTTGAAGAGTATTTTCGTATACGGTACACGCCGGAACGGGTTTACCTGTTGGATTATGAGCGAACCATGGATGAGTATTTTGCTGCGGAAGGAAGATCCTTTGCCAACGACAGGATACAAATGGGAATTACGGCTGAGGATTTTCCTCTAGAGGAAACGGAAGGGGGAAAGATCCTTGCTTTTGTCAGCAGCAATCGGCTGTTTTTGTACAATACAGTAGAAAATAAGCTGGCACGAATTTTTTCTTTTTATGATAAAAGTAATTTTGATATAAGGACAACCAATGGAGAGTTTTCCATAAAAATCTTGAATATGGAAGATGGAGGAAATCTTACGTTCATGGTCAGCGGTTATATGAACCGGGGGATACATGAAGGAAAAGTGGGGATTGCCATTTATTATTACAACAGCGTTTCCAATCTGGTGGAGGAACAGATTTTCATTCCCTATACAAAAGCTGCCGGCATTTTAATGAAAGAGGTGGAAAACATCAGCTATTTTAACATGAATAGTCATGTTTTTCTCCTGCTGGGAGGGAATCTTTATGATATTGCATTGGATACGAAGACATATGAAATTATTGCTTCCGGTCTGGTGGAAGACACCTTCAAGGTATCGGCTTCAGGACGTTCAATCGTCTGGCAGAAGGAAAATGAACCCTATGCAAGTACGGTTTTAATCTGGAAAAATTTAAGTAATGGTGAACAGCAGGAGATTAGAGCCGGAATGAATGAATATATCACTCCTCTGGGATTTATGGGAGAGGATTTGGTTTTTGGCCTGGTAAGAAAAAGAGACATGGCGATAGACAGCATCGGAAATACGCTTTTTCCGGCTTATAAAGTCATTATCCGTAACTCGGATGGCCATAATGTAAAAGTTTATGAAAAAGCCAATATTTATGTTACCGGGTGTATAATTGAGGACAATCAGATTACGCTGAATCGTATTGAAAAATCAGAGGAAGGGAAGTATAATGCAATACAGAATGATCAGATTGCCAGTAATGATGTGGGAGAGAGCCGGGTTAATCAGATCAATACTGTAGCGGTGGAAATTTATGGAACCATTGTGCAGATTCTATTAAAAAATCGGGTTGAAGCGGGAACGCTTAAGGTACTCACCCCCAGAGAAGTTATTTTTGAGGGAGGAAGAGAAATTGTATTAGAGGCAGAAAGTGAAATTCTGCAGTATTATGTTTACGGTCCCTATGGAGTAGAGCATGTATGCAGTTCTCCGGCAGAGGCAGTTTCCTACGCCTATGAAGCGGCAGGTTCAGTGATGGATTCTCGTGGTAACTATATCTGGAAAAAGGGACGTTATTTTACACGGAATCAGATTATGGCTATAGAAGGCGAGAAGGCAGATAAAGAAAAATCCGCACTGGCAGTTTGCCTGGATACTATTTTACAGTATGAAGGAATTTCCCGTTTAACACAGCCTATGCTGGAACGGGGAGAGGATGCTTTTTCCATTTTGGAAAGTAATTTAAGAGATGCCGATATCCTGGATTTATCCGGCTGCAGTCTGGATTCTGTTCTTTACTATCCTGATAAGGATATTCCGGTACTGGCTATGCTGGAAGAGGGAAAGGCGGTTTTGATTATTGGCTTTAATGAGCAGAATGTAGTATTGATGGACCCATCTACCGGAACCGTTTATAAAAAAGGGATGAATGACTCCCGAACCATGTTTGAAGAGAGTGGAAACCGCTTTATTACTTACGTGCACTGGGAGGAATAATCATAAGGTCAGTTCGCAACCATCCTGACCGAAACACTGCCTGTGAAAACAGCAGTGAAGAAAAAAACAAAACTAAGGAGAAAAAAGAATATGGAAAAGAAAACAGGAAACTCGACGTTGTATTTGACACAGGGAGCAATGATTGCGGCACTGTATGTGGTACTTACTCTGATTGCCAATGCTTTGGGACTGGCCAATATGGCCATTCAGGTACGATTTTCAGAGGCATTAACGATACTGCCCTACTTCACACCAGCGGCTGTACCGGGGCTGTTTGCAGGCTGTTTACTCAGCAATCTGCTTACCGGGGCATTGCCTCAGGATGTAATCTTCGGCAGTCTGGCAACTTTGGTAGGGGCATTGGCAACCTATGGGTTAAGAAAGTATAAATGGCTGGCCCCTATACCGCCTATTGCAGCTAATATAATTGTTGTACCGCTGCTTTTAGCCTATGTCTATCAGATTCCCGGGAGTCTGCCCTATTTTGCTCTGACAGTAGGAATAGGTGAGGTGATTTCCTGTGGCATACTGGGAATGTGCCTGCTTTTTGCCCTGAATCGGTATCGAGGGATACTATTCCCCAATCTGAAATAAAAAAAGCTGCTGCAGACTTTTCATCCGAAACCGAAGGTTACGGCCGGGAAGCTGCAGCAGCTTTTTATTGATTATTTTTGATGGATTTCCCCTGCCTTGTAGCGGGTTACCACATTCTGAATACGTTCATTGGGTACCAGCAGATCGCTGATGGAGGAATCGTGATTTAAGGTATCAATAATATAGGCGATATACTTACTCATATCACAATTAATGTACCATTCCCGACTCAATAAATCAGGGGTCTGGTATATCAGATTAGTGGTAAGAACTCTGGTAATATAGCCCTTATTATATGCTTCATCAAATTTGGCAAGTCCATTGGTGAAAAGGCCAAAGGTAGAGAAAACGAAAATGCGGTTTGCCTTACGTTCTTTTAAAGCAGCAGCAACCTCAATTACACTTTCTCCGGAGGAAATCATATCATCGATAATGATCATATCCTTACCTTCTACATTGGTTCCCAGAAATTCATGGGCAATAATGGGGTTACGTCCGTTTACAATTTTCGTATAATCACGACGTTTATAGAACATACCCATATCCAGCCCCAAAACATTTGCAATATAAATGGCCCTTCCCATACCCCCTTCATCCGGGCTGATTACCATCATATGATCGCTGTCAATCTGCAGATCGGAAACATTCCTAAGAAGATTCTTAATAAACTGATAGGAAGCCTGTACAGTCTCAAAGCCGTGGAGAGGAATGGCATTCTGCACTCTGGGATCGTGGGCATCAAAGGTAATGATATTGTCTACACCCATACTTACCAGCTCCTGCAGTGCCAGAGCACAATCCAGGGATTCTCTGGAGGTACGCTTATGCTGGCGGCTCTCGTAAAGGAAAGGCATAATAACCGTAATTCTTCGGGCTTTACCGCCGACAGCAGCAATAATTCGTTTTAAATCCTGATAATGGTCATCCGGGGACATGTGATTAGCATGTCCGCTCAGGGAATAAGTAATACTGTAATTACAAACATCTACCATAATATAAAGATCACTACCCCGAACGGATTCCAGAATGACACCCTTACCTTCACCGGAGCCAAAGCGGGGAGTCTGAGAAGACAGAATATAGGAAGGACGCTGATAACCGGCAAAAGCCAGGCTGTCCTTGTGCTCATTTTCCCTCTCAGTTCTCCATTTGACCAGATAGTAGTCTACCTTTTTACCCAGCTCCGTACAGCTTCGCAGGGGAATCATACCCAGTGAACCTACAGGGATGGATTGCAAATCTCTTTTTTCTTCACGTACTGACATGAATAATCTCCTCACTTTCTGCTTGCTAAACGCTTTTTATTCATACGAATATCCGGACCGGTAATTTTACATAAATCAAAATTACTGGTTATTCGAGAAAAAATACGATCGGAATAACGATCTCTAAGCTCCTGCAGTGAGAGGTTGGTGGATATAATAATGGATTTTTTTCTTAAAATCCTCTCATTTAAGCAGGAAAAAAATTGAGAAGCGGTAAAGGCATTTGTTACCTCCGTTCCCAAATCATCTATAATCAACAAATCACAGGAGTATAAATTGTCGTATAATTCGCTCAGAGAATCCTTTGTATGATAGTCAAAGGTATGCCGACCAATCCGTTCAAAGAGGGCAATGGAGCTGAAATAAATGACAGAATGGCCCAAATCGATCAGTTCCTTTGCCACACAGCCGGATAAAAACGATTTTCCCGTACCCACTGTACCATAAAAAAAGAGGTTATGGTAGTCGGAGTCGAAGCCTTCAATAAAATTACGGCAGGTTTCCAGTGCCTTTTGAAAACGCAGTAAATCCTCACCCTCATAGTATTCGACGGACAGCTGGGAAAAATTCTGCTGCTTAAGAAGCTCCTTCATATTGGATTGCTCATACAGTAAATCAATGATTTTCTGCTTAAAGCAGTGGCATTTTTTCTGGCCGATATAACCGGTATCCCGGCAGTCTTCACACTCATATTGGGGATTAAGATAATCCCTGCCAAGACCGGAATTATCTAAAAGCTGCTGCTGCTGCAGCTCAAGGGCTCTGAGAGAGGTTTTTAATGTGGTTAAAGCAGAATCATCTCCATCCAGAAGCAGTCGGGCATGTTCCACTGCCAGGGCCGCAATCCGGTGGGTCAGCTCCTCATAGCCTTCCACCAGGAGATTAACCTTGTGCTTTCTTTCCTCTAAACGCCGGTTTTCCCAAAGCTGCTGCTCTTCATAGGTTTTCATAATGGCATTATATTGTAAATTGGTTAATGACACGTCTTACCCCCATTTAAACTAATTACTGAGAAGTTCCTTTTCCAGAAGCTCAAAATTATAATCGTTTTGCTGAAACTGATTGAATTTATTCCTGGAAGAAAGAGCGGAGGGAGTCCTCTTTTTTGCAGCAAAAGAAGCATCCATCCGTGAAATATCCGATTTATGGAGTACACCGGCAGACTTCCAGCTGGTAAGAATCTTGTCCGCATATTCAAAGCGGCGCTTGTCCGTAGCCAGGACGGTGCGCTCACAGGCCTCCAGAATGATATCTGCGGTAAAACCATATTCCTTAAACCACTTGGTAATATATTCTACTTCCCGGGGGGTAGGAGTGGCAGATTTTCCCAGGGCATTCATTACCGTATATACCTGCTTGGAGTAGCGGCTGTTTTGCTGCTGGGCTGCCTCCGGTGTAGAGATATGGGCTTCGGCCCAGGCTATGGCCACCTTTTCAATATAGCGAAAATCCTTCTTTCCCCGTTCAATACAATATTGCAGAAGATAGTCGATTAAATCAAAAGAAAAATGAAGCTCCTCAGAAATAAACAGGAGTGAACGGATATCACCAAAGCTTAAGGTCTTTCCCAGATAAGATTCGGCAATAAAAATAAGCTGGGAGGTAGAAGCATTATCCGAGAAGGCGGCTAATTGTTCAAGGCTGTAGTCCGGTTTATTGAAAGCAGCAGCCTTTTTTTCCGCTATGGGCAGCTGACAGAGCATAATTCCGGCAGGCTGATTTTGTTCATCATAATCCAATTTTAATACACCCTTGTCCTGCCAATAGGAAAGGGCTCTTAAAATATCCTTTTCCGTATAGTTGAAATAATCCGCCAGAGCAGAGACACTGGTATTCTCTTTGCTTTTGCTGTGGCGGAGAAGATATAGGTATACCTTTAGCTGGGCATCGTTGGCATCAGCCATATAGCAGTCAATAAACTGATTGGATACACTGGTGTGTTCCATATTTCGATAATCTTTAATCTTTAACTGGCTCATCCTTATCCCATCCCATTTCCTAAAGCAATATTTATAAGCAACGAAATTATATCATAGCAGAGAAAAAAAAGAAAGCGGCGAAATCCTGCAATCCCTCTGAAACAGAGGAGTTTTAGGGAAGGTGGAAATTGTGGATAATGTGGACAAACAGGTGGATATGCTCATACAAATAAAAAAAATACGGATAAAATCTGTAATTCTAACTTTCCGGATAAAAAGGAGAAAAATAAAAATATCCACAGTTATTTTTTGTATAAGCAAAAGAATAAACTGTGGATATGGTGGATAACTAAATTCCAAGAAGATTTTCTCCCACTTTTACAATGTCTCCTGCCCCCATAGTTATCAACAGATCGCCGTTGATAGAATTTTCCAATAAAAAATTTTCTATCTCATCAAATGTAGGGAAATAGTAGCAGGTTTTTCCCAGCTTTTCAATTTCTCTTTGTAAATCCAGAGAGGAAATACCAATACTATTCACTTCCCTTGCTGCATAGATATCGGAGAGGACAATCAGATCGGCCTTAGAAAGAGCCAGAGCAAATTCAGTTAAGAATGCCTTTGTCCGGGTATAGGTATGGGGCTGGAAAATACAAATCAACCGATTGTGGGGTCTGGCCAGGGCAGCATCCAGAGTGGCGGCTATTTCCGTGGGGTGGTGGGCATAGTCATCAATTATGGTGATGCCTCCAAGATTTCCCTTGTATTCAAAACGCCGTTTGGTGCCGCTGAATCGGGACAGGGCTGTCAGCGTTTTTTCTAAAGGAAGGTTAAGGATATCACTAAGAGCAAAGACAGCCAGGCTGTTAGAGACATTATGCTTTCCCGGGACTCCCAAAGAGACAGCTGCAAGCTCTTCGCCCCGGCGATTCAGCCGATAGGAGGGGAGACCCTTGTCATCATAGGTAATGTGAGAAGCATAATAATCACAGTCCTCAGTAAAACCGTAACGCAGTATTTGGCAGGATAGATTATGGGTAATGGCAGACAGATTCCTGATTTCATTATTGAGAATCAGACAGCCGTCCTCCGGCAACAGAGCAGCAAAACGGTGGAAGGATTCCTCTATTTCCTCAAGATTGTGAAAGAAATCCATATGATCCTCTTCTATATTTAAAATAATACCAATTTTAGGGAAAAAGCTTAAAAAGCTGTTGGTGTATTCACAGGCCTCTGTCACAAAATAGGGTGAGTGGCCGATACGGATATTTCCGCCGATAGAAGGAAGGATTCCGCCAATGGTAAGAGTAGGGTCTGTATCACAGGCTAATAAAACATCAGAAATCATGGAGGTTGTGGTAGTCTTTCCGTGGGTTCCGCTGACTGCCACCGGCAGCTCATAATTCTTCATCAGCTGCCCTAACAGCTCTGCCCGGCTAAGCATGGGGATACCCCGCTTAAGGGCATCCTGAAATTCCGGATTATCCTCATGAATAGCAGCTGTATAGACTACCAGCTCCACAGAAGGGTCAATATGAGAAAGCTGCTGACCGTAATAAATGTTTGCTCCTTCCAGAGCCAGCTGCTGGGTAAGAGGGGACTGCTTCATATCAGAGCCGGAAATGGTAAACTTCCGGGAAAGAAGAATCTGTGCCAGACCACTCATACTGATACCGCCTATTCCCATAAAATAGACATGAATCGGTTTTTTAAAATCAATCGTAAACATGATATCCTCCATTCCGCTGCATGGGGCAGCCTTTTTCGTTTTCTATTATACCTTTTTACAGGGAAAAAACAAAGATATTTTCCTTATATCAGTGGGGGAAGGAGAAAGAGAAGAATCGGAAAAAATTTTCAAATAATAAGAAAAAGTTAATGTATTTCACCTATTAATGGAAAAAATGGATAATTATTACAGAAAATTTTATTTTAATAACGAAAAATGAAATGGAAAATGTTTTCTTATATCAAAAATGCACAAATTATTTGGAAAAATAAACAAAATATTTGTAAAAGTCATTCACTTATTAGAATCTGTGTGTTATAATTATTACTACGCAATACAGGCGAGAAGAGAGTTAGAGGTGAGGACATGATTAAAAAAGAAATGATAGCCATGTTATTGGCAGGCGGTCAGGGAAGCCGTTTAGGGGTATTGACATCAAGAGTTGCCAAGCCAGCAGTAGCCTTTGGCGGAAAATACCGTATTATTGATTTCCCGTTAAGCAACTGCATTAACTCCGGAGTGGATACTGTAGGTGTATTGACACAGTACCAGCCCCTCCGTCTGAATACTCATATTGGAATCGGTATTCCCTGGGATTTGGATCGCAACATCGGGGGAGTAACCGTATTACCGCCTTATGAGAGAAGCACCAACAGTGAATGGTATACGGGAACAGCCAATGCCATTTATCAGAATCTGGCCTATATGGAGACCTATAATCCGGATTATGTGCTGATTCTGTCGGGGGATCATATCTATAAGATGGATTATGAGGTAATGCTGGATTTCCATAAGCAGAATAACGCAGAGTGTACCATTGCGGTTATGCAGGTTCCCATGGAAGAGGCCAGTCGTTTTGGCATTATGATTACGGATGAAAACCGTAAAATCGTAGATTTTGAAGAGAAACCGGAGAAGCCCAGAAGCAATCTTGCCTCTATGGGTATATACATATTCAACTGGAAGACCCTTAAGGAAGCCTTGATTAGGATGTCTGAGCAGCCGGCTTTGGATTTCGGTAAGCATATTATTCCTTATTGTCATGCTCAGGGGGCTCCCCTGTATGCCTATGAATTTAACGGATATTGGAAGGATGTGGGTACTTTAAGCTCTTATTGGGAAGCCAATATGGAGCTAATCGATATTGTTCCGGAATTTAATCTGTATGAAGAATATTGGAAGATTTATACCAAAAGCGATATTCTTCCTCCCCAGTATCTGTCCAGAAACAGTGTAGTGGAGAGGAGTATTATCGGAGAAGGAACAGATATTTACGGAAAGGTTTATAATTCGGTTATCGGCTGTGGAGTTACCATTGGAGAGGGAAGTGTAATTAGGGACTCCATTATTATGAATAATACGGTAATCGGTGCCGGATGTGAACTGAATAAGGCCATTATAGCGGAAAATGTTGTGGTGAATGACAATGTTAAGCTGGGAATAGGGGCAGAAGTAAAGAATGAAACCCATCCTCATATTTATAATCACGGGTTGGTTTGTATCGGAGAAAAGAGCATTCTGCCAAAAGGACTGACGGTGGGAAAGAATGCTTGTATTTTCGGTGAGACGGATGCTTCCGATTATGAGAATCTGACTCTTGCCAGCGGAAAAACATTAATTAAGGCGGGTGATGAATAGTGAGAGCAATTGGGATTATTTTAGCAGGCGGCAGCAATCACAGGATGAAGGAATTATCACAGAAGCGGGCAGTAGGTGCCATGCCAATCGCAGGCAGCTATAGGAGCATTGATTTTTCTCTCAGTAATATGTCTAACTCCAACATTAAAAAGGTGGCTGTTTTTACACAATATAATGCCAGAAGCTTAAATGAACATTTGAGCTCCTCTAAATGGTGGGATTTCGGGCGTAAAAAAGGAGGTCTGACCGTCTTTACTCCGGCAGTAACGGCGGAAAACAGTACCTGGTACAGAGGAACTGCAGATTCTATTTTCCAGAATATTTCCTTCCTGAAAAAGAGCCATGAGCCCTATGTGGTGATTGCTTCAGGTGATTGTGTCTATAAGATGGATTACAATAAGGTATTGGAATACCATATCCAAAAGAAAGCGGACGTGACGGTGGTTTGTAAGGAGATGCCGAAGGATACCTGCGTTGAGCGTTTCGGAACCGTCAAGATGAATGAAGAATGCCGAATCGAGGAGTTTGAGGAAAAGCCGATTGTGGCTAAATCCAATACGATCTCCTGTGGTATTTATGTCATTCGCCGAAGACTGCTGATTGAGATGATTGAACGCTGTGCGGCAGAGGATCGATATGATTTTGTGAAAGACGTACTGATTCGCCATAAAGATCAGAAGCGAATATTCGGATATAAGATTAAGGAATACTGGAAGAATATCGCTTCGGTAGAGGATTATTTTTCTACTAACATGGACTTTTTAAAAGCGGATATCAGAGAGTATTTCTTTAAAAGCTATCCGGACATTTATTCCAAGGTAGATGATTTGCCTCCGGCTAAATATAATGTGGGATCAAAGGTTAAGAACAGCCTTATTTCCAGCGGATGTATTATTAATGGTGAGGTAGAGGATTCCATTGTTTTTAAGAAGAGCTTTATCGGAAATAACTGTGTGATTAAAAATTCCATTATTCTGAATAATGTTTATATCGGAGACAATACCTACATTGAAAACTGCATTGTAGAAAGCAGAGATACCATTAAGGCTAATTCCTATCATAAGGGTGAGAACCAGATCAAGATTGTGATAGAAAAAAGTGATCGTTACATGATTTAATTAACGACTGATTGTCGTTCAACAAAAGGTAAGGGGGGTTTTAATGACTATTACAGATGTTTGGGTACGTAAGGTTACCAAAGAAGGGAAATTGAAGGCTATTGTTTCCATCACACTTGATAATGAATTTGTTGTTCATGACATCAAGGTAATTGAAGGGGAAAAGGGACTGTTTATTGCCATGCCCAGTAAGAAGGCAGCGGATGGAGAATATCGGGATATTGCACATCCCATCAATTCTTCTACAAGAGAAATGATTCAAAGCAGGATTCTCAAGGCATATGAGGAGGTTATGACTCAGGAAGAATAGACAGTAGTAAAGGGGCTGTAAGAAAAACAGCCCCTTTTATAAGGTATACTAAAATGGATTTTATGAAAATATCTTATAAAAAACGGATTACACAGGCAGGGAGATGAAGATGAAAAAACTAATTATTTTACTGCTGTTGGTAATGCTGCTTACCTTTTTTACAGGATGCAAAAAGGAGGCCGTGCCAACGGAAAGTGAAACGATAAAACAGGAGGCAGAAGCAGAAGAGACAGAAGAGGGTATTACCTTTACGGATGATCTGGAGAGAGAAGTGACCGTCAGTAATCCTCAGCGGGTAGCTGCTTTATTGGGAAGCTATGCAGATATCTGGTATCTGGCAGGAGGGACAATCTGTGCCTCTGCGGATGATGCCTGGGAGGATTTTGATCTGCCCCTTACAGAGGATGTGGTTAATCTCGGAATGACCAAGGAACTGAGTCTGGAGAAGCTTTTGGAAGCTGATCCTGACTTTGTTTTGGCCAGCAGTAATACGAAAGGAAATGTTGACTGGATGGATACCCTGGAGGCGGCAGGAATCACTACCGCTTATTTCGGAGTGTCCAATTTTGAAGATTATTTACGGATGTTAAAGTATTGTACCGATATTACCGGCAGACAGGATCTGTATCAAAAAAATGGTCTGGATCTTCAGGAAAAGATTAGGGAGGTGGTAGAAAAGAGCAAGGAAAGAATAGGGGCAGCAGGAACTGCACCTACTGTACTTAGTCTCCGAGCTTCTTCAACCTATATCCGTGCAAAAAGCAGTCATGATAATGTCCTGGGGGAGATGTTAAAAGCCCTGGGTTGTATCAATATTGCCGATCAGGATGATTCCCTGTTGGAGAATTTAAGCGTAGAGCATATTCTTGAACAGGATCCGGACTATATCTTCATTGTCCAGCAGGGAGATGATGAAGAGGGAACCAGAACGAATATGAACCACTTTATTGCAGATAATCCGGCATGGAGTGAGCTTTCTGCGGTAAAAGAGGACAGGGTCTATTTTATGGAAAAAGCCCTCTATTCTTTAAAGCCAAACAATAGATGGGGTGAGGCCTATGAAAAGCTGGAAGAGATATTGAAAAATGAGCAAAAACAGAATTAATTTTTATTTTATTGCTGCAGTTCTTTTTCTTCTTCTTGCCATCCTGCTGAATATCCTGTTGGGAAGTGCGAATATTTCCTTTAGGGAGTTGTGGGAGGCATTAAAAGGAGGGGCCCGGACAGGAGTGGCAGGAAGAATTATCTGGTATGCCAGATTGCCCAGAATAGCGGCCTGTATACTGGCAGGCTCAGCTCTGGCAGTGTCGGGAGCGGTCATTCAGGGAGTATTAATGAATAAGCTGGCTTCACCCGGAATCATCGGAGTGAATGCGGGAGCAGGATTGGCAGTAACTCTTTGCTGTGCATTGGGCACATTTTCCGGTTGGATTATTGCGGGAGCGGCCTTCGGAGGAGCAATATTGGCGGTCATGCTGGTAGCTGTGGCAGCCCAGAAGGTAGGGGCATCCAGAACCACCGTAATTTTGGGAGGAGTAGCGGTCAATAGCTGTCTGACTGCAGTATCGGAGGCAGTTTCCATTCTGGTGCCGGATGCAGGAATGCTGGCAGCAGATTTCCGCGTGGGAGGATTTTCGTCAGTAGCCTACACCAGATTGATTCCGGCAGGTGCCTTAATTGCAGCAGGACTTCTACTTTTGTTTTCGCTGTGTAATGAGCTGGATGTGATTTCGCTTGGTGAAGAAACTGCTCAGGGGCTGGGGATGGAGGTAAAAAGGATGAGAACGATTTTTCTTGGCCTTTCGGCACTCCTTGCGGGTGCAGCCGTTAGTTTTGCAGGCCTTTTGGGTTTTGTGGGTCTGATTGTTCCCCATGCGGCAAGAAAAATAGTTTCTAATGAAAGCAACAGACTGCTCCCCTTCTGTGCAATCAGTGGAGCGGCTTTTGTACTGATCTGTGACCTGATAGCCAGAACCATGTTTGCTCCATATGAAATTCCAGTGGGAATAATGATGTCAGTCATTGGCGGGCCTTTTTTTGTCTTTCTTCTGATTAAGAAAAAAGGAGGACATTCTTTATGATTGAGGTCACCAATCTTTGCGCAGATTATGGCAGGGAGCCCATACTGAAAAAGGTGAACATGCAGCTGGAAGCAGGAAAGATTACCGTAATTATCGGCCCGAATGGCTGTGGTAAAAGCACCCTGCTGAAAACCCTGGTCAGAATACACCATCACAGCGAAGGAGAGATTAAGGTAAATGGAATACCTATTGAAAGATTAAGCTCCATAGAGCTGGCACGGCATGTAGCTTACCTGCCGCAGAATAAAAGACCCCCGGATATTTCCGTATTAAAAATGGTTCTTCATGGCAGATTTGCCTATCTGAATTACCCCAGAAGATATGGTAAACAGGATATAGAGATTGCAAAGCAGGCCTTGGCCTGGGCAGGAATGGAAGATAAAGAAAATGAAGCAGTTACCCGCCTTTCCGGCGGTATGCAGCAAAAGGTCTATATTGCCATGGCTCTTGCCCAGGATACACAGACTATTTTATTGGACGAGCCTACCACCTATCTGGATATTGCCCATCAGCTGCGCCTTATGGAAATGATAAGGAAGCTGGCTCGAGAAGGTAAGGCAGTGGCAATCGTTCTCCATGATTTAACTCAGGCTCTTAGAATTGCGGATAAGATCATGGTGATGAAAGAAGGAGAGATACTCCGAGAGGGTACACCGGAAAAAGTAGTGGAAAGTGGAATCCTGTCCCGGGTATTTGGAGTAGAGATAGAACCGGTAAAGGGGAGAAACGGATGGCATTATCTGTGCGACTCTCTTTTAGAGGAAGAAGAAAGAAAAGGAGAAGAATAATGACACTATTTCCCTTTTTTGCTGATATTGAAGGTAGGGAAGGTATAATTGTCGGTGGTGGTAAGCATGCCCTGGATAAGGTGAGTAAGCTGCTCCCCTTTGGGCCAAAACTAAGGCTTATTGCACCTCAATTCAGGACGGAGCTGGAACAGAATAAGCAGCTGGAATTAATCCGTAGAAATTTTCGAGCTGAGGATTTGGATTCCTGTCCTGCGTTTGTTATTGCGGCAGGAGAAGATATGGAGGAGAATCGCAGAATTTCCCAACTATGTCGGGAACGAAAAATACTGATAAATGTGGTGGATGACCGGGAGTACTGCGACTTTGTTTTTCCGGCTTTAATTGCCCGGGGGAATCTGTCCATCGGAATCTGTACCGATGGAGCAAGTCCGGCTACAGGAGTACTGCTGAAAAAAGGAATAGAAGCCCAAGTACCGGATAGAATAGAAGAGATATTGGACTTTCTCCACAGTAAGCGGCCTGTAATCAGGAGAAGTATTGCAGACAAAAAACAAAGATATGGGTTTTACTACAAATTATCACAGTACTGCCTGGAGAAAAATCAGCCATTAACGGAAGAAGAATTTCAAAAACTGCTTGTGGAAGAAAACGTTTAGAGATAAAATAGTAGAGAAGAAAATTGATAAAAAATAGACAAAGGGTTGCAAAATGAAAAATTATTTGGCTGAAGTGGAGATTTTAAAAGGAATATCCCCAAAAACAATGGAAGGCCTGATAAAGGCAGGAAGCGTTTTTGAGGCAGCAAGAGGTACTATACTGATTCATGCAAGGCAGGAAGCCCCCTGTGTATTTTTGCAGCTTTCAGGAAAATCCATTATCTATAACCTTACCCATTCAGGCCAGAGAAAGATTTTGTTTATTTTCGGGGGAGGTACCCTGCTTAATGAGCGTATACTCAATCACCATACCTCCGGTGTTTTTTGTGAGATATTTGAAAAGAGCAGGATATTTAAAATCTCTTCCACAGAATTTATTGCCCTGATGGAAAAGGATGCTGTACTGGCGAAAAACATACTTGAGGCTCAGGAAAAGAAGCTGTGGAGGCTGAGTCATCAGCTGAAAAATACCACAGGCGGCATTTATCTGGAGAAAAAACTGGCCTCTAAATTTTGGAAGCTGGCCAGAGATTTCGGCATACCTACAGGCAAGGGGATTGAAATTGATATGAATATGTCCATCAGCTTTCTGGCAGATATGTTGGGAGTTTCCAGAGAAACAACCTCCAGAGCCTGTTCGATGCTGATCGATTATGGATTGATAAAAATGGAGAAAAAGAGGATTACCATTGTGAATCCCGAGAAAATGTCTGCCTTTTATAAAACTGGTAAAATTTAATAAAAACATTTGGTAAAAAACCGAAAAATCCGTAAAATTGATGGATTCCGTGATATATATCACGGAATCTTTTTTTGCTTATTGATAAAATATTATCATATTGAATCGAAAGGAGTCATTATGGGGTATCAATTAGCTAAAACTGAAGCAGAATCTCTTTTTAGTCGTTGGGCGGATAAATATGATATTTTTGCCCCCAGATTGATGGAGGGAGAAGGCTGTTATTCGGATACGGACATTATCCGTTATGAGAAGGTCAGAAGCCTGGATGAAATCCAATGGAGCAGAAAGTCAGACTATTCCTTTAAAGAAGCCTTACTATCCATTAATGAAACATTATTCTATTTTACAGAAGATCAGACCATGATTCCGGGAGGGCCCCAAAAGGATATTTTGATTTTTCTGAGAGCCTGTGATTTGCATGGGGTAAAGCGGTTGGATGA
>JBJELS010000041.1:0-3824 GCA_051879275.1 Lachnospiraceae bacterium | reverse complement strand
TAATCTTAATCATTCCGTTATCTTTTCTTATCTTTAACTGTTCAAGGTATGAATCTCTCTTAATCTCCATAGTATCACTCCTTGTTTTTGTGCATTGCACAAATTTTAGTAATATTATTTTACAACTAAATTATTTTTACTTCAATAGCCATTACTATTTTTTGTGCATTTGCACTTATTTAAAGGCAATCCGAAAATTTCACCAAAGAAAAAAAGTGCTAAGCCTCAGATAATCATCCTTGGCTTAGCACTATAATTTAAATTTTAACTCTCAAGGTCAGGTTCCATAATCGTGAATCTTTACCACTGTGTCAAGTCTAATTTCTCCCCTTTTCCTTTTTCCTTCCGACAAGCAGCATCCCTGCTCCTGCCATCAGTGTCAGTCCCACAAGCCAGAAGGTGCCATCCGGTACTCCCGTCTTTGGTACCGAATCCTTCAGGTCTCTTTCTCCTATGATGAAGCTGGTCTCTGCAGAGCCATCTGTCCACACTATCCGCAGGGTGTAGATGCCTTCCGGCAGAGTCTTTAAGTAGGACTCTTTTAAGGTGACGATGGTAGAACCTGCTTTCAACTCGTAATGAATGCTGTCTAATGAGATTCCATCCACCCTGACTTCCACAAATTTATTAAAGTCCCCGCTTCCTCTGAAGATAAGGTCTCCACCTGAGCCTTCTCCAGTCAATAACCATCTGCTCTCTGCACCATCAATAATATGATACAGCAATGCATCTCTATCTGTAGCTGCAACGATTCCTGCAGCCACCGCTGCACCGGTAGGGGTTTGAGCAGCGGTGTTTCCACCTGTTTCGCTGCCGGTATTGCCGCCGGTATTTCCACCGCCTCCGGTACTTCCACCGGTATTACCACCTGTACCGCCGCCGGTACTTCCACCGCCTCCAGTGTTGCCACCTCCGCCGGTTTGCGTAAGATCAATGACATACTCAAAGGTTGCCACCGGACTCTGATTCATTCCACTCTTTACAGCAATTGCTTTAATGATAATTGTAACGGACTGTCCCTCTATTCCCCTGACATCAATCGGGCCGCTATATACTTGTGAGCCGGTACTGGGATCATTCCCATCCATAGTATAGTAAATCGTAGCATCCGGAGTGGGCGGGATGAGGCTTACCTGCTGGTTAGCCTTATATGTACCTGTACCCGGTCTGGCTACCGGTGCTCCGGCAGTAGGAAGAACAGCTTGCGGTATGTTAATCGTATAAATGAACTCTACAACTGCACTATCCTGCATACCAGCCTCGCTGGCATAGGCTTTAATTGTTTTAACTACAGTCTGTCCCTCTGTCCCTGTAACATCGATTGGAGCCCCTGTATACTCCACTGCATTTCCACCTGTTTTCGGGTCACTGCCATCTGTAGTATAATAAATCGTAGCATTTGTTGTAGGTGCAACAAGGTATACCGTCAAGTTAGTGCTATAGGTGCCTGTTCCCGGAGTAGCCTGTGGTACTCCTACAAAACCTGCCTCAAGAACCTTCACATCAACGGTTATCATTAAGCTATTGCCATTGTCACTAATCTCCGGTGGAAGTGTCACCGTTCCGCTTACCGCAAACACCTGTTCAGTTACTACAGCAGGATCATAGCCCGAACTTGCTACATCCCATTCTACAGAAGCCCTGGCCGTTTTATTTCCTTCATAAATAATCTCAACGCCCGGATAAGTACGACTCAACAAATCCAAAAGATCACTTACGGAAATGCCGTTGTTAATACCATCTATCGCAGCCGGCTTTGTAATACTATCCAACAATGCCTGTCTTGTGTGAGCAAAAGTATGCTTAACTGTAATACTTTCATCTGTATTTTTAACAACTCCACCATTTGCCGGTTCAGTACCTATCATTACACTTACCGATTGCCCAAAGGCATAGCCTATATCGGGAACAAGGGTAAACTCTGCTGTATATTGTGCATAATAATCCGCATCAACAGGGGCAACAGAACCATCAGCCTTCGTCCATGTAATATTAGGAGCAGTGGAGATAATATTGAGCGTACTTACAGTTCCTTGGGTCGCAAGGGAAATTCCAGCCTCAGGTTGGTCAATTGTAACAGCAACATCGGCAATTTCCTGAGCTGCTACGACCGTTACCTCCACCCTTACCTCCAAGCTTTTGCCAGCCTCATCAATATTCAGACCGGCAAGGTCAACACGCCCCTCTATATTAAATCTCTGCTCTGCCCTTGAATTAGGGTCATAGGTGAAACTTGAAAGATCCCAAATTATAGGAGCTGTATCCTGACTACCATCTTCCAGATTAAGCGTAGCATTTGCATAAAGCTTAAAATTTTTCTCGCTCACAGGTGTTCCATTAGGAATGTCAGGAATCGGACTCAATGCTTCAATTGAATCCAATTTTATCAATCTTGTCTTTACTTCATGTTGAATAGTAGTCTCATAGTAATCTCCACTGGTGCCGCTAATCAGATTATTATTCAAACCGGAGGGCACTCCATCGTTGACCAATATTTCAGCTCCTCCACCAATAAAGTATTTATCTTCTTTTGGTGTCAGCTTTATATTCACTGTATAATCAGTGTTAAAGTTCAATGGAGGAGTAAGAGGACTACCGCTATTATCTACCCATTCGGTTTCTATCTCAATTTTATCCTTCAAGGGTGAAGCTGCACTTCCATTCACTTTCTCGATTATGGCATCCGGTGTGGCAACATCCGGATCAGAATCATTGGGTTCAGGAAGCTCAATCTTAACATTCAAACTATCAATCTGGGTTGCGGCAACTACATTAGACAGCGTTATCTCCATCGGTTCGCTGGCATAGCTGGTTTTTTTAGCATCAGTATTGTTTGCCTCCGCCATAATATAAATTTTGTAATTTGCCCCCTGTGTACCCAGCTGCTGCGGGTCATAACCACTGGGAATCGTGAAGGTACCGGTTCCTCTCTTGTCCGCTGAATCGGTTACCGCTTGAAAATCAAACTCTGCTCCATTAATATCTCTGGGATCCTGCAATGCACCATAATAAAGAATCTTTGTACCAGAGTCTGCAAAATCACCATCGGTCAACATAACGGATATCTGGTTGACATTATCTCCCTTACAGGAGAAGGGCACAATTACGGTATCCCCATTTACCAGTACCTTACGGCTTCCCGTAGTATCAATGCTTACCTCTTTGGTGCCATCCTCTAATGTCAGTGTCCAATACTGCTGACTGCTGGCGCTCACCATAGCGGCCGAATCTGTCAAATCACTCTTCTTAGTAAAATCTATTGCAGAAGTAAACATAATTGATGTATCCCCTGCATCCAGGTTAAAGGCCGGAGCAATCGCTAAACCATTATCCACAACCTTTACAGCCAGTTGTCCATTCATCAGTCCGGCAATATTGGTAGTGCTATTATATGCCGGTGTACGAAAATACAGATGAACTCTTTTTCTCGCTCTGGCTGCCGCATCCGGATATAGCGTATCCGCCTCTTTAAGGCTTAATAAAAAGACATAATCTTGCGTTTCAACCGGATCATAAAAATACCATGTGTTTACTACCTTATTCTGAGCTGTTGTTGTTGTCTTCAGTGTCGTCTCTGCTATAAGGGCTTTTTCCAAACCTGAAAACAATGTTGGATTATCGTAATATGAAGTTTTTAGATAATTTCGAGCATAACCATCTACCCATCTATTATGACTCGTGGAATAGTTCCACCCACTACCATTACACTCCAGCAATAAGCTTTTGCCCGAAGCTACACCTGGTACCTCTTGCGTATCAGGCGAAGATGGCAAAACTCTAAATCCATCGCTGTCACTTGCTGTAAGTTCCCCGAAATACAATAT
>JBJELS010000040.1:0-18758 GCA_051879275.1 Lachnospiraceae bacterium | reverse complement strand
AACAGAATCTTTTTTGCTCTCAGTGCTTCCGGAGTTTCATGAACCAGCTCCGAGGCACAGCCTAAGGGGCCTACAAAATCATGGAAGCTGTCTCCGGTGGTAAGGTTGGCCATTCTCAGGGTTTCTGCACCAACAATCTGGAAAACAATGGTAACGGTTCCTTCTTCCCGATTATAATCGCAGATGGTCAGAGGAATCCTTTCTCCCTCATCATCTATCCTTACAATAATGAACTGTCCGGGCTGACATTTCTTAGCCACTCTGGGAGCCTCCACATCCATAAGATAGATGTTTTCAGCCAGCTTTTTGGCTCTTTTGATCTTGTACATTGTTCCTCCATTCCGCCCTCAGGCATATGTACCTTATTCAGGTAGTATTTTTTATAAACGATATAGAAATAAGCTTAAATTATCTTAATTCATTCCCCTGAAAAACGCAACCCATATTGTTAAATTTCTTTCAAACTATACCCTTCATCCCCTTCAACGATTAATCGGAAGCATTCTCCTGTCATTACCTCCACGGCATAGTAATTGCCTGTTCTGCGATTGATCTCATTTTCCAGATAATGCTCGGCAAAGATAAAATAATGATTATCTTCAATTAATAAAGGATAACGGTAGAAATATCGGTTTACACCATAGTAGTCGGCCAGCGCTCCGTTTTTATCCAGGATAAGTCCCTTTTTGATGTTTTCCTGAATCAGTATATTTTCTGCTTCCTCCCGGGTGATTCCGGTTTTAATATTCAGCAAATATTCCCGTCCAATCAATTCTCCTTCAAAGCCCTGGGGAGAAAAGGCGATAAAGGCAAACCGGCTTTCACCCAGAGGCATGGGGATAGGCTCATGATACAGGGTACTTTCCCTTGTGGGTATCGTTCCGTCCATCGTATAATAAATCTGAACGCCTTCCGGGACATCAACCGTAATAAATTCAGCCTGTTCATAGGTTCCGCTCTCCGGCCAAACCACCGGTATAGGGGAAAGAGCCGTGGTAATTTCCTCTTTCCATTCCCTTATTCTGCCGGATAAATCCTGGGCATTCTTATACACTGCCCGAAGAGGATGGGTTTGCTTACCCACCATCATGGCTTCACCCACTGCAGTATCCGAATAAATGTTTATCCCGATTCCTATTCCCATAAGTAAAAGGAGCAGGCACAGCGCCACCGCTTTGCCATATGCCGGCTTCCTTTTTTTCTCTTCTGATGGAGATTCTTCGGTCAATCCGGATATAGATTCCCGTATACTGATTTCCAGCTCCGGTTCATAATCAGGGACAACCCGGTATTCAGCTCCGCAGACATCACAATATAAGTTTCCCACCGATATGACGGCTCCGCACTTCTGACATTTCACTATTAATCTTCCCACATTTCCAACTGCTGATCCTTCATGCAGTTTCCTGTTTATTCTCTCCTAAAACAGTCCGGTAATTCTGCCGTCGGACTCTACATCTATGGTCAGTGCCGCAGGCTTTTTCGGCAGTCCCGGCATGGTCATTACCGCTCCCGTCAGCACCACCACAAAACCGGCTCCTGCACTGACATAAACCTCCCGAACCAAAACGGTAAAGTCAGAGGGCCGTCCCAGAAGCTCCGGATTATCGGAAAGGGAATACTGGGTTTTTGCCATACAAACCGGCAGCTTTCCAAAGCCCAGCTCTTCCAGCTTAGTCAGCTGCTTTGCTGCGCCGGGAGTAAGCTCAATCCCTTTCGCTCCGTAAATTTCCTCAGCTACTTTTTCAATCTTTTCTTTTAAGGGAAGGCTGTCTTCATAAAGCACCCTAAACTGTGAAGGCTTTTCTTCCAGAGTTTTTAATACCTTTTCAGCCAGAGCAATTCCCCCTTCTCCCCCTTTTTCCCATACCTGGGACAGGGCAAATTCACAGCCTCTTTCTTCACAGAAGCTGCGGACAAAATCAGTCTCTGCCGCAGTATCACTGATGAAAGCATTGAGGGCAACCACCACAGGAACTGCGTATTTCTGAAGATTTTCCACATGCTTCTCCAGATTCACGATTCCTTTCTTTAATGCCTCCAGATTTTCCTGATTTAAATCTGCTTTTGCCACTCCTCCGTTGTATTTTAATGCACGGATAGTGGCCACCAGAACTACGGCATCCGGCTTCAGCCCTGCCATACGGCACTTAATATCAAAAAATTTCTCTGCTCCCAAGTCTGCACCGAAGCCAGCCTCCGTAACAACATAATCGGCAATCTTCAAGGCAGTTTTCGTTGCTCTTACGGAATTGCAGCCGTGGGCAATATTGGCAAAAGGGCCTCCATGCACCAGTGCAGGTGTATGCTCCAGAGTCTGAATCAGGTTAGGCTTCAGGGCATCCTTAAGCAAAGCCGCCATGGAGCCTACTGCTCCCAGCTCACCGGCAGTTACCGGCTTTCCGGCAAAATTATAGGCAACAACCATACGGGATAAACGCGCCTTTAAATCCTCCATATCATCTGCAAGGCACAATACAGCCATAATTTCAGAGGCTACGGTAATGACGAAATGATCCTCTCTCACCGTTCCGTCCATTTTATTTCCCAGACCCACTACCACATTTCTGAGGACACGGTCATTCATATCCAGACAGCGTTTCCAGACTACGCTTCTGGTATCGATTTCCAGCTCGTTACCCTGCTGAATATGATTATCCAAAAGAGCTGCCAGCAGATTGTTTGCAGAGGTAATGGCATGGAAATCACCGGTAAAGTGCAGATTCAAATCCTCCATGGGAACCACCTGGGCATAGCCGCCTCCTGCAGCCCCTCCCTTTACCCCAAAGCAGGGCCCCAAAGAGGGCTCTCTAAGGGCAATAACCGCTTTTTTATTCAGCTTTCCAAAGGCCTGCCCCAGACCAACGGTGGTGGTGGTTTTTCCTTCCCCTGCAGGAGTAGGATTAATGGCGGTAACCAGAATCAGCTTTCCGTCTGGATTACCCTTTACCTTATTGATATAAGCATCGGAAATTTTTGCCTTATATTTTCCGTAAAGCTCCAGTTCATCCATACTCATATCAAGACTTGCCGCCACTTCCGCAATGGGCTTCATTACTGCTTCCTGTGCAATTTGAATATCTGTTTTCATTCGTAATTCCTCCTATAATACCTCTTCAATATAAGCCTCAAACTGTTCCATACTCATCAGAACCTTTCTGGGCTTTGTTCCTTCTTCTTCTCCAACCACTCCTGCATCCGCCAGCTGATCCATAATGCGGGCGGCACGGTTAAAGCCGATTTTAAAAACTCTCTGCAGCATACCGATGGAGGCCTTATCCTTTTCGATAATGAATCTGCCGGCTTCCTCAAAATAGCTGTCTCTCTGGCTGTCACCACCTCCGGAAGCCGCTGTCTGGGAGCCGCCTCCCATATTCTTTATCTTATCTTCAATATCTTCATTATAGACATTTCCCAGGGTCTGATTTTTCAGAAAATCAACCACGTCTCCTACTTCCCTGTCTGATACAAAGGCTCCCTGCATTCTGGCAGGCTTGGGATAGCCCTGAGGATAAAACAGCATATCTCCTTTTCCCAAAAGCTTCTCTGCCCCGTTCATATCCAGAATGGTTCGGGAATCCACACCACTGGATACGGCAAAGGCTACCCGGCTGGGCATATTGGCCTTAATCAGACCGGTAATAACATCCACACTGGGACGCTGAGTGGCAATAATCAGATGTATGCCGGCAGCTCTTGCCAGCTGAGCCAGACGGCAGATGGATTCTTCCACCTCTCCGGGGGCTACCATCATCAAATCCGCCAACTCATCAACAATAATGACAATCTGCGGCATTTTGGGAGGGACCTCCTGCTCTCCTCTGGCCAGACGTTTATCGATTTCTCCATTATAGCCTTTCAGATCCCGGACATTAAAGTCCGCAAATTTCTGATATCTATCAGTCATTTCCGCCACACCCCAGTGGAGTGCTCCTGCCGCCTTTTTAGGATCGGTTACTACAGGAATCAGCAGGTGGGGTATTCCGTTATAAACACTAAGCTCCACCACCTTGGGATCAATCATAATCAGCTTAACTTCTTCCGGGCTGGCTTTATACAAAAGACTCATAATCAGCGTATTAATGCAGACAGACTTTCCGCTTCCTGTGGCGCCTGCAATCAGCATATGGGGCATCTTGGCTATATCCGCCACCACTACCTTACCAGCAATATCCTTACCCACGGCAAAGGCCAGCTTGGAGGGAAACTCTTTATATTCCTTGCTTTCCAGCAACTCTCTCAGCCCCACAGCGGAATTTTCCTTGTTGGGAACCTCAATTCCTACTGCAGCCTTTCCCGGAATAGGTGCTTCTATACGAATATCCGTAGCTGCCAGATTCAGCTTAATATCATCTGCCAGCCCCACAATTTTACTGACCTTAACTCCCTGCTCCGGCTGAAGCTCATAGCGGGTAACCGAGGGGCCCCGGCTGATGTCGGTAATGGTAACCTTGACCCCAAAGGTTGCCAATGTCTGTTGGAGACGCATGGCCGTTTCCTTCAGCTGTGCAGTACCTTCCTGCTTATTGGAAGAATTGATTTTCGTCAGGCAGGAAATCGGCGGAAACCTGTAGGGTCTGGCCGCTTCTTCCTTTATGGGCCTGCTCACAGGCTCAGTCTGAGCAGGCCGCTGCTGCTTTATCTCTTCTGCCGGCTTGCTTTCTGTGGGTCTAATCTCCATCGGTTCCGATTCTGTCGTCCTGATTTCCATCGGCTCCGTTTCTGTCAGTTTGATCTCCACCGATTCCGGTTCCACCGTCTCAATTTCATGAGCGGAATGAATCCTAACCTGCTCAAAGTCAAATTCTTCTTTACGGGCCGGCTGCTCCCTTATGGGAGTCTGATTTTCCAAATCCTGCAGGGTAATTTCATGAATATCATCATGCCGAAACTCCTCCTGCACAGGGACTTCCCTTTTCAGCTTCGTATCCAGCATGACACCGGATACCTTTTTGTCCATTCTCAGGATTCTTTCTGCCTCTTCTTTTTCCAGCTTCAACGCCTTCTGCTTATTCTCCGCCCGTTCCCTTTCTTCTCTTGCCATTCGCCTGGCAGCCTGTTCCTCTTTCCTTTCCCTGACTCTCTGACGATGCTGTAAAACATCCTCCCTGGCGGAATGAAGCATTCTGTCTCCTCTGTTTTTCATACCGCTGACCAGGGCCTTACCGGTTAAAACAACCAGACAGGCTACAATAAGAACCAGTAAAATCAGGATTGCTCCCAGAGTATCCAAAAAGCTGTATAAAACCCAGGCCAGGGTGCCGCCTATAATTCCTCCCCCTTCCCGGTTTTCCTTCCCCAGCTGATAGAAGGAGGAAGGAGAATAGCCTGTAAGACTTCCCATATCCTGCCAGCAAAAATGGAAAATCGCCATTAAGGACAAGCATAGGATGACCACCGCAATCAGCTTTAATCTGGCCAGAGAATTTCCCTGATTGGAAATTCCAAAGGCTGCCAAAAGAAAGATGATTATGGGTGCAGCATATGCGGCAATGCCAAAAAGCCCAAAGAGAAAATTGCTGAGGGCATCCCCCACGGGGCCGATTACACCAAAGTTACATAAAAACAGCAGAATAACCAGGGCAAACAAAAGAAGAAGCAGAAGCTCCTTACCGATTTTCTTCTCTTCCTCTGTTCTCAGCTGCTTTTGCTGTCTGCTTCCGGAGCTGCTTTTTTTATTGGTTCCGGTTCTTGTTCTATTTCCAGAAGAACTTTTCTTTCCTGTTCCTGAAGATGCTGCCATAAATAAACCTGCCTATACTATTACTATATTTTTATGAAAAAAATACCTAGCATAGTATAGCATATTCTTTCAGCTTTTTCCAATCATTTCATGCAATTTGGAAACGGCCTGTGCAATCCCTCCCACTTCGTTGATTATTCCTTCTTTTACGGCTTCTTCTCCCACAAGAATCGTTCCCACATCCTTAGTCAGCATTCCTGTTTCCATCATTAATTCCTCCATTCGTTCCGGAAAAATCTCACAGTGGGAACTGACGAAGTCAATAATTCGGTTCTGCATCTGTCTGAAATAGTCAAAGGTGGCCTGTGCTCCGATTACCAGACCGCTTAATCGAACCGGATGAATGACCATGGTTCCTGTAGGAACAATAAAGGAATAGTCGCTGCTTACGGCGATGGGAACGCCGATGGAATGGCTTCCTCCCAACACCAGGGATACTGTGGGCTTACTTAAGGAAGAAATCATTTCCGCAATGGCCAGTCCTGCCTCCACATCCCCTCCCATGGTATTTAATAAAATCAATACTCCGTCAATATCCATAGAGTCCTCTATAGAGGCCAAAACAGGTAAAATATGCTCATATTTTGTGGATTTGGTATTATTTCCCAGTACATCGTGGCCCTCTATTTCACCGATAATCGTAATCAGCTGAATATTTTGTTTTTGAGGATTTTCATTCAGTAAAGTTCTGCCTTCTTCCTTAATCTCCTCCTGCTTCCACTTTTCTTTTTCCATATCCCTATCCGTATCCATCTGTAGTTTATGCTCTGTACTATTCTTTTGTGGTGAATGAACTTTTTTCTTTCCTTTTCCCATAGCTTTTTCTCTCCTTTCATCATTAGGATGGCACAAAAAAAAGAGCTTATTCAGCTCTTTCTTCAATCATACTTCCTTTAAATCATAATCGTCATTGACATTATAATTATTCAAATCATAATGCATCTGCTCTTTAGAGGGCTCAAACCCATAGTCCATCTCTTTTCTTACATGCTTTTTGGGCAGGGGCAGGGGATTGGGAATCCTGTTCACTGCCGGCTTAGGCTCCTCCATACCCGACTTCTCTATATCCGGCTTCTTCATATCCGGCTTCTTCATATCCGGCTCTTGTAAGACCTGGTCTCTTCTTTGCTTTTCAGCCTCCGGCCCTTGTCGTTTTTTATGTAGAAGGCTCTGAATCAGGGGTCTGATAAAGGAAATCAGCCACAGAGTAATTCCAAAGAAAAACCAGATAAGATGATTTGCATTGTCCTGAGTAACGGAAAAATCAAGAATACTGACTATTCCCAAAACAGCGACAGTCACAAGAGAGATGACTGAATTGGTCAGTCTTCTGCTCCCCCGATAGAGAAAAAAAATCCCTGCCAGCTGAAGAAACATGTTGGCAAACAGAACAACTGGCTGACGATTGCCAAAAAAACGAAAGAGGAAATGAAGGAAATAAACGTAGGCATTTTCCCAGGTGAATGCAGCAAAGGACAGAGCCTTATCCTGACGTATCCATGCCTGTTCTGCCAGAGCTCCTCCTGTAATCTGCCAATGGTTAAAAACCGCGTCCCATAAGTGGGCAGCCACCAGTACGTTTAAAATCAAAAGAAAAAAACCGGTCTCCACAAGCCCCTTTCCCGTATTCACTTCTTTTTCTGCTTTAACCTCTTTCATGCATCTGCCTTTTCTATCCCATATGCCTGTTACTCTCAGTTACTCATCCCAGTTATGGTACACTGCCTGAACATCATCATCAGCCTCCAACAAGTCCAGAGTCTTCTGCAGGTTCTTTATGGCCGTTTCATCACTTAATTCCACATAATTCTGGGGAAGCATGGTCACCTCTGCATTGGCCATAATGATTCCCCCATCCTCCAGAGCTTTTCTTACCTCCTCAAAGGTGTCCGGAGCCGTAAGAATCTCATAGCTGTCCTCTTCTTCCTTAAAATCCTCTGCACCCGCATCCAGAGCAGTCATCATCAGATCATCTGACTCCAGCTCACACTCTTCCTTATCCACAATAATCTGTCCCTTTTCATCGAACATAAAGGAAACACAGCCGGGGGTTCCGATACTTCCCTGTCCCTTGGTAAAGGCGCTTCTTACATTAGCAGCCGTTCTGTTCTTATTATCCGTCAGTGCATTAACAATGATGGCAATGCCGCATGGGCCATAGCCCTCATAGGTAACGTATTCGTAGTTTACATTTCCTAAATCTCCTGCTGCCTTCTTTATGCCCCGTTCAATGGTATCATTGGGCATATTATTGGATTTTGCCTTGGCAATTACCTGTGCCAGCTTATAATTATTGGCCGGATCCGGTCCGCCTTCTTTAACGGCCACTGCAATTTCCCTTCCGATAATGGTAAAAATCTTTCCCTTTGCAGCATCATTTTTTTCTTTCTTGTGTTTAATATTTGCAAATTTTGAATGTCCTGACATAAATCTCCTCTTTTCCCTTGTATCCGTTATTTTTTCTTCGTAACCAGTACACGCTGAATCCTGTTATTTTCAATATCCACAACCTTAAAATTATAATCCCCCACATCAATGTTAAATTCATCCTGCTTACTGGGAATACGGTCCATCCTGGCAATCAAAAAGCCATTCAGCGTTTCAAATTCTTCTTCCTCAAAACAGATGCCGAACCGTTCCTCCAGCTCCTTTAAGGGAGTCAGTCCCTCTATAATATACTCATCCTTACTGGTTTCGGCAATATGCTCCTCTTCTTCGTCATATTCATCCTGAAGATTTCCCACAATTTCTTCCAGAATATCCTCCATAGCAATAAGCCCCGAGGTTTGGCCGTATTCATCCACCACAATGACCATCTGCAGCTTTGTGGACTGCATGGTTCTGAACAGAGCATCCACCTTGCGGGTTTCGGGAATAAACTTTGCTTCCCGCAAAAGTCCGGGAATTTCTCCTATTGCCTTATTCCGGTTCTGATTCTTATCCTGCATGCGCAGGGCATCCTTTAAATGGAGAATCCCTATGATATGGTCAATATTTTCTTCATAGACCGGGTAACGGGAATTACGCTCCTTCAGCATGAAGCCAATGGCATCATCCAATGAGGATTTCCCGTCAATTGCCACAATATTGCTTCTGTGGGTCATGATATCCTGAGCCTGCTTATCGTCAAATTCAAAAATATTATTGATCATTTTGGCTTCACTTGCCTGAATAAGCCCCTGCTCGTGTCCCTCGTTGACCATGGAAATAATTTCTTCTTCCGCATCGGATTCATCTTTATTTCCTGTAAGATACTGTTTTACCGCTTTCGCAATTATGTAAATAAACAGTTCCACGAACAAGACGATCAATACGATAATCAAACTATTGGCAGTAGGACCACCATCATCCATTTTTTCAACTCCTTATCCTTTTGCTATTTGTCGCTTTATCCTTTAATTTATACCTATAAAATATATCATTTAGAAGCGTAAACGTCAATGTAATTGAAGACTTATCTTCAAGGCTTCATTCACCTTGCTCATAATTCGTTCATCCAAATGGCATACCTTATCCTTCAGCCTCTTTTTATCAATGGTTCTAAGCTGCTCCAGCAAAATAACGGAATCCTTCACCATAGCATATTCCTCACAGGCAAGTGTGATGTGGGTAGGGAGCTGATTTTTCGTCAGTCTGGAGGTAATGGCTGCACAAATCACCGTAGGAGAATATTTATTTCCCATATCATTTTGTATAATCAGAACCGGTCTGACACCACCCTGTTCAGACCCGATTACCGGTCGCAAATCTGCATAATAAACATCACCGCGTTTCACTTTCTCACTTCCTTCATCTAATATAGCTTATTTTCACATTCAAAGTATTGCCACATTATCTGAAGGTATACCATTAAATCCTTTCAAAATAATAATCGTCAAAATAGTCCTTGGCGTAGCATTCCTTTCCTTCCCTGCTGTATACCCGGGGAACCCGTTTGCCAATGACACAGGCCAGCTCATAATTAAAGCGTCCGGACAACGCTCCTACCTCTTCCATGGTAATCCGTTCTTTACCGTCACAGCCAACCAAAATCACCTCATCCCCTTCTCTGACATCGGGAATATGGCTTACATCCACCATAAACTGATCCATACATATTCTTCCCAGAATAGGGGCTCTTTGGCCATGAATCAGCACTTCTCCTTTTCCCGACAGGGTTCTGGGATAGCCGTCTCCATAGCCCACCGGTATGGTCGCAATCCGAGTCCTCTTGTCGGTAATATAGGTTCCTCCGTAACTGATGGCTTTTCCCGCCTCCAGGGTTTTCAGATAAACAATATGACTGTGGAGGGAAAAGGCCGGTCTTAGGTCCAGCTTAAGATGATGATTGCCCTCCCAGGGCCACATCCCATAAAGGGCAATCCCCGCCCGTACCATATCCAGTCCGGCCTCCGGCATTTCCAAAATTGCCGCACTGTTTGCGCAGTGCTTTATGGGGATGAAGACTTCAAAACGCTCCTGTACCTTTTGGACAAACCGGTTAAACTCCTTCAGCTGTCTGTAAGCATCCCTCTTATCCTCTTCATCTGCTCTGGCAAGATGGGTGAATATTCCTTCTACCTCCAGCTCTTTTCCGGCAAATACCTGCCTGAGAAAATCCATTCCCTCTTCATCCGGACTGATGCCGATTCTGGACATTCCCGTATCCACTTTAATGTGTACCAAAGCTTTTTTCTGCAGTTTCTTTGCTTTTTGGCACAACTCATCAATGGAATCCCTGCGAAATAAAGTAAAACGGATTTCTTCCCGAATAAGCTCTTCCATAGCATAGGGAAAGACATAGCCCAGAACCAGAAGGGGCTTTTTTATCCCGGCTTTTCTCAGGCAGAGTGCTTCCTCCGCCGTAGCCGTGGCAAAACCGTACAAATACTCCTTACTCTCCAGCTGACCGGCAATGGGAACAGCACCATGACCGTACCCATCGGTCTTAACTACCGCAATTATTTTTGACTTTCCGTTTATCTGTTGGTAAAGCAAATCCATATTATGAGATATGGCATCTAAATCTATGGCTGCATAGATTCTGTCGTAATGCTTCATTTTCTCCTTATTCTCTCCTTATTCCTTCTTTTAGAAGCTCTCCCAGAGCTTCGCCCATATCCGAGGCCATCAGGGAATACTCATTTTTCCTTTTTGCAACCAAATCTCCTGCTTTTCCATGAAGATATACCCCTAAGGAGGCTGCATCAAGGCCATTCATTCCCTGTGCCAAAAGAGCTCCTATCATACCGGCCAGTAAATCTCCGCTTCCAGCAGTTGCCATTCCGCTGTTTCCGCACAGATTAAGATATCCCTGTCTCCGGGAATCGACAATCAGGGTTCTGGCATCCTTCTGCACGATAACGGCCCGATAGTCCACAGCCGTTTTTTCCGCCACTTCCTTCTCTCGATCCAAAACCTCCTTTACCGAATAACCGGACAGGTGAGACAGCTCAGCCACATGAGGAGTAAAAATCAGCTCCCGTCGGCTTTCCTCTGCACTCTGCTTTTGCAAAAGTCGGGTACCTATGGGAGTATCCGCTAAAAGCCTCAGCCCGTCTGCATCAATTACCAGAGGCTGTCGACTTTTATCCACAACTGTGTTAAGCAGACTTTGGGCTGTTTTCTCCTTCCCCAGAGCAGGGCCCAATACAACTACATCTGCCCATGAAAGCCGTTCCTCCAATACCCTTTGGGCCTCCTCCTGATGGGAATAGAGGGCCAGCATGGCTTCCGGCAAAAGGGAAATCAAGGAACTTTGCTGGGAGGAATGGGTACAGATACAAACCATACCACAGCCGCATCGGAAGGCTCCCAGACCGGCAAGAAAGGCTGCTCCCCCACTGTCTCTGTTTCCGGCAATCACCAGAACCTTTCCAAAGCTGCCCTTATGACCAAAGGCGGGGCGATAAGGCATATATACAGACGGATGTGCAGACAAAGTCCTCCATCGGGGCAGGGTATTTTCAAAGGAGCTTTCCGTAATTCCGATTCGCTTTACCCGGACATGTCCGGCATAATCCGCACCGGGATACAGACACAGTCCCAGCTTTAGAAAGCTGAAGGTTACGGTACAATCTGCCCGAAAGCAGCTTCCCTCCACCTTTCCCGTATTGCTGTCCACGCCACTGGGTACGTCGATGGCAATCCGATAGGCCTGTCGGGAAGAAACCTCTTTAAGGAGCTCCCCTGTTTTTCCGGTTACGGGGCGACTTAGACCCACTCCAAAAATACCGTCAACTATGACAGTATATGCTCTCTCAGGAAGTTGGGTCACTATCTCCACCTGCATTTTCTCCAGCATTCTGTACTGCAGGAGAGGAACCTCTCCCAGCTTTTCCACGGGATGGGAGGAAACATAAAAAAGGGTTACCGAATACGCTCTTTGTGCCAGCAGTCTGGCTACTGCCATGGCATCTCCCCCATTATTTCCACTGCCCGCCAGGACAAGTATGCTTTCCCCTTTTTTGGGGAAAAGGGCCATAATCTCTTCCACAACAGAAAGAGCTGCCTGCTCCATTAAAATGAGAGCAGGCACTTGAAAATGTTCGATGGTATTACGGTCAAAGCTTGCCATTTCTTCGCCGGTTACTACATAATGAAACGGTTCCATTATTTTTCCTCTTTTTTTCTCACCGGCTTATCCATAGGATTGTATTTCATATCAAACAGCTCCATTACATTAGCACCTAAGGCATCATGCATATAGGAATACATCTCCTGATTAGCCACTTCTTTTTCCTGTTTACGCACAATATTTTTCTTCAATTCCACCCTGACCTGATCTATCCATCCGGCAATCTCTATAATCTCCTTCTCATTTCCTTTTAATACCTGATAACAAAGCTCCATGGTATGAATCATCAAATCGTGGTTCAGCTGATGAATTTCTCTGGGAAGTCCTAACAGCTCATCCTCACAGTTTTCCATTTTCTCATTGCATTCTGAAATCAGCCGCTTACTCTCTTCCCGTTTTTTCACGGAAAAGGAATCCTCTTTATCCATCAAATCCACAATTCCGTCCATCAGCTTCTTCTTAACCTTCTTGAGATCCTTAAGCTGAGTATTCAGTCTTCCCTGCTTTTTCAGTAAGGCGTTCAGCTCCTGTTCCATCTTCCGAATGGTCTTATCCGGCTCCATATAGTCAAAAAGGCGATGCCATTTATTATCCAAAACCAGTACGGGAACATTCTTCCCCTGAAGGGCTTTCTCAAATTCATCAATTTTATCAGCCATAGGTCTTCCTCCCCAGCCTTAGCTGCTGTGTTCCTGACTGTAGCGACCAATGTTATAGGAAAGCTTCATCAGACTGTCCGATAAATGGGCATTTTCCACCTGGATATTCCTGGGAACATTTAAATCCACATGGGCAAAATTCCATATTCCCCTAATTCCGTAACCGGCCAGCTGCTCAGCCACCGTAAGCGCACCTTCCTTGGGAATAGCGATTACCGCAATATCAATATTGTTTTCCTGAATAAATTTTCCCAGCTCCTCCATAGGCTGAACCGTAAATTCCCCTATTTTTGTTCCGCAAATCTCTTTCTTTTTATCAAAAATCCCCTTAAACAGAAACCCTCTTCTGGCAAAATTGTCGTAATTTACCAGTGCCTGTCCCAGATTACCTGCACCGATCAAGACCATCCTGTGCTCATTATCCAAGCCGAGAATCTTCCCGATTTCCACAGATAAATGCTCCACATTATAGCCATATCCCTGCTGTCCGAAGCCCCCGAAATTATTCAAATCCTGCCGGATTTGTGAGGCAGTCACCTTCATTCTTTCACTGAGCTCCTGGGAAGAAATTCTTTCGATTCCTTCATCCATTAATTCTCCTAAATATCGAAAATAACGGGGCAGTCTGCCAATAACAGCCTGTGATATTTCTTTCGTTTCTTTAACTTCCTTCTTCTCCACTGTAAGCCTCCGAATATTAAATATAGTTTTCTATTTTATTATACTCATTTGTTAATTAACTGTCAAATAATTGACATTACTTCCCAAACCCCGTAAAATGCTGTTAATGCCTTTACAGCAAACGGAGGATTAAGCATGATTCTGTCAGTTTCCAATATCGGAAAAAGTTTTTCGGAAAAAGTCATATTGGATCAAATTTCCTTTCATCTGGAGGATTACGATAAAGCAGCCCTTGTGGGTATCAATGGGGCCGGAAAAACCACACTTTTACGCATTATTACAGGAGAGCTTTCCGGTGATGAGGGGCTGGTTACCTTTGCCCGGGGAAAGACCTTCGGTTATCTTGCCCAAAACACCCAAATTTCCGGCCAGCTGTCTATCTATGATACCTTATTAAAGGTAAAGGAGCCTCTTCTTCTGTTGGAGAAAAAGCTGCGTCAGATGGAGGAAGAAATGAAGCATGTTACCGGCAGGGCTCTGGAGGAGCTGATGAAGCAGTATGCAGATGCCAATCATCGGTATGAGGCTGACGGGGGATACCTCTATCGCAGTGAAATCGTTGGTGTTTTAAAGGGACTGGGATTTTTGGAGGAAGATTTTTCGCGCCCCCTCTCTACCCTTTCCGGCGGTCAGAAAACCCGGGTGGCTCTTGGAAATTTGCTTTTGACCAAGCCGGATTTGATTATTCTGGATGAGCCTACCAATCACCTGGATATGTCCTCTATCGCCTGGCTGGAAAACTATCTGGTAAATTATAAAGGGGCTGTATTAATCGTCTCCCATGATCGATATTTTCTGGATAAAATAGCAGGGAAGGTAATTGAACTGGATCAGAGAAGGGCCACGGTTTTCCAGGGAAACTATACCGCCTATTCCGAAAAAAAAGCCCTTCTTCGTCAGGCACAGTGGAACGCTTATTTTAAACAGCAGCAGGAAATAAAACACCAGGAAGAGGTAATTGAAAAGCTGAAATCCTTTAACCGGGAAAAATCCATTAAACGTGCAGAGAGCCGGGAAAAGGCCCTTAATAAAGTCCAGCTTCTGGAAAAGCCCTCTGAAGTTGATGCGGAAATGAAGCTTATCCTCACTCCCCATAAAACCAGTGGAAAGGATGTTTTAGCTGTGGAGGGACTGTCCAAAGCCTTTCCCGGGCGGCCTTTATTTGAACATCTGGATTTTTCCCTAAGACGGGGCGAGCACGTGGCCATTATTGGGGACAACGGAACCGGAAAAACCACCTTGCTTAAAATAATTAACGGACTGACCCTGGCAGACAGTGGCTCCATCACTCTGGGTACCAATGTAGCCATTGGCTATTTTGATCAGGAGCATCAGGTATTGAATCAGGGAAAGACCCTTATGGAAGAAATTTCCGACAGCTATCCCTATCTTACGGGAACACAGATTCGTAACACTCTGGCTGCATTTCTCTTTACCGGAGACGATGTATTTAAGCAGATCGGCACCCTTTCCGGCGGTGAGCAGGGACGTCTTGCTCTGGCTAAGCTTATGCTGTCAGAAAGCAATTTTCTGATTTTGGACGAGCCTACCAATCATTTGGATATTCTCTCCCGGGAAATTTTGGAAAATGCCTTAAACCATTATGAGGGAACTCTGCTTTACGTTTCCCATGATCGATTTTTTATCAATAAAACGGCTCATCGCATACTGGAGCTGTCCCCTCAGGGTCTTACCGATTATCCGGGGAATTACGATTATTATCTGGAAAAACGTCCGGAGTCTTCCGGCCCGGCTGTTTCAGGTGGCTTTCCTCCCTCTTCTGTCGGAGAAAAAAAAGAAGACAGCCCTTCCGCCGTACGAAAACAGGAATGGAAAAATCGAAAGGAGGAACAGGCAGCCTTACGAAAAAAAGAGAATGCTATAAAGAAAGCAGAAAAGGAAATCACTGCTCTTGAAGAGAGGCTGGCTATCATTGATGAGGAAATGGTCAAGCCGGAAAACTGCACTAACTCCGTCAAGCTGCAAACGCTGCAGGAGGAAAAAGAGGAATTGGATTTAAAGCTTTTGGAATTAATGGAATTGTGGGAAAATCTGTCTGAGTGATGGGGTTTCCTCTATACTCATTAGAGCAAAAAAGCACCAGTATGGTGCTTTTTGCTTTAAGCCATTATACTCCCTCATTTTAAAGAAAATACCGTATTTTCAATCTTCTTTACTTCCTCAGGCTCCATTTCTAACATATTGGAAATCTCTTCGGAAGAATAGCCTTTTTTTAACAGCTTTTCTACTGCATAGGCCATTCCTTCTTCTCGGCCTTCTATTCTTCCTTCTTTTCGGCCTTCTATTCTTCCTTCTTCTCGGCCCTCGGTCCTACCACGAAGCAAAATATCCTTTGCTTCATAATCCAATATCTTGCCTCCCATAACCTCTACCACCTCCCTTTTGATGGTTGCATTTTTGATTGCCAAAGCCTCTACTACTTTTTCCGACAGCTCACATATGGCTTTTTTTGTATATTCGTCTAATTCTCCCGCTTTACAAAGCTGGTCTAAACGCTTCACAATTCCCTCATAGGTTTCCTTCAACTGCTGCAGCTTCTCTTCACTTTTTTCAATGTCCGTAAACTCTTCCTCATAGGTGAAAATATAGAAAGGAAGCAAAAACAAAAGCCTCTTTTTAAAAATGGTCTCGATACTGTAGGTCTTCACCTTAAGGGACAAAACCTCATAGGATACCGAGCCTCCGGGTGTATTAATGGTAATGGTTAATGTATCCGGTGTATTACGGTTGTGCCGCAGATATAATATTGCTGACTCCGGAAAATGAACCACCAGTCTGTTCCCCTCCCATTTCCCTTCCTTAAGAGCAATCTGGGAATCATATTCGTACATCCGAAGAACCATGGTTCCATCCGGCCTACTCTGGCACTCCAAATGATAATGATGCACTACCTCTCCGACAGAAATGGTAAAGGAGGAATCCGTGACCCGCTTTTCCTGTTCCCCATTGGGATGCCCCATGAAAATCTCATTCTCTCTCAGGGTTACTTCTTCCGTCCCGGTATAGGCTTCGTGAAAGATTTCATTAACTACCGGAATAATCAACTTTCTGCAGTCCGTAAGCAAGGTACGGAATACATCATCATAGGCTGTATTATAATTTCTCATTCCCTGTCCTTTCTTTTATTATATGCTAAAGGAAGTAATACAACAATAGACTTTTAAAAAATAGAAAATATTTCTCATACAATCCTTACTTGTTTGATATGCACTAAATTATATAACTTATAGAATTTACAGTCAATACTTTTTTTAAGAAAAAAAGGAGCGATACTTAGTTAAAAACCAAGCGTCGCTCTTTTTCTTTTAATTTAATCCCGTATATTCGTCTGATTTCCCTTTTTATACATAATGGCTGAGCCGGTGATTACAACTGCCGGAATAAGCAAAGCAAAGATAAAAAATCCCATAAATTCTTTACTCAGCCCTACAGAGGTCTCCTCTCCGGTTTTTGGTGCCTTCACTGAAGTATTTACCGCAGCTGCCGTACCATAGGAAACAATAAACGCGGAGTTATGTCCTACCTGCCAATAGATTTTATCTCCTTCATACCAGCTGGTTAATTTGGTTCTGGTTCCTGTATCGTCTATATACCAGACCAGAAAATCTCCTGAAGAAAGTCCTGAAGGGATACTAAAGGGGATTCCTGCAGTCATAATCCCTCCTCCCAGATCGGAAATACGCTTATTTTCAGCAACTGACAGAAAATAAATTTCAGCAGCACCATGAAGCTTCATCGTTTCACAGGACTTCTTCTGATTTTCATTTAATAAGCTGATTCCTGCATTATTGACTACTAACCGTATGGTATCCCCACTGCTTTGGTCAACAATTGCCTTCAACGCTTTCATATCCAGCTTGACGCTTCCTGTTGTCAGCTTAATCTGTAATCCTCCAATACCTGATGAATCTGCAAATGTCTTCAGATTTTCTCTGGGAAGATTTACTGTATCCACCTTCCTTCCGGTACCACTAACATCAAAGGTAATTGGATTGTTGGTTGAATTTCCAGACAGCAGACTGTTAATCTCATTTTGGGATAAAAGAGACAGTGTAGCCGTTGTATCAGTAATCGTTACTTTTATTTGAGCGGTATTTGTTGCTCCGCTGGCCGGAATCGTTCCCGTTGTGGTCTGAGTGCTTCCACTGCCTGAACTGCCGGAGCTTCCGCTTTCCGAACCGCTGCCGGTTCCTGAACTTCCCGAACCAGTGCTTCCTGTGCCATTGGCCGCAGAGCCTGTACTTCCTCCTGTACCACTGCCTGTAGAGCCTGTACTTCCGCTCCCTGAGCCGGAATTGCTTCCGCCGCCGGATGAAGTACCGGTGGCCGGAATTACTGTCCCCGTAGAAATTTTTACATTACAGCCCAGACACCAGGTATCTCCGGTATAACCATTGGTGGTTTCCGTAGCCTCTACCTTCCCCTTCGTTACTGTGCCACCGGTATGGTTGCTGCTGTCCTTCTCTCCATAGGCCTGGCTGCAGCCTGTGCAAATTGCGGGAGAGATACAGGTTGCCTTCCCTCCACTGTGTACGTGTTCTTGGGAAATTTCTTTCCATACCGCCGTCACATCCGTATTTTTCGTAAAAAGATAGGTCGCTCCTGCCTCATATTCCTTCCCTTCAATCAGCCATCCGGAAAACTCTTTTCCTTCCGGAGCGGTAAAGGTGCTGACAGGCAGGGTGAACAGCATCCCTTCAAAGGCTGTTCCATTACTCATGCTGCCACTGCCCTGGCCGGCATGATAGGTTACCGTATAGGAAGGGGTATTTTCCTTCACTGCAATGGAAAAAGGAATATAGGCTGTGGTATTGTCATAGGTCTCATCTGCCGATACCGTAACCTTTACATAATAGCTTCCTACAGAAACAGGAGCCTGTCCTTCTCCTGCCGCCCCACTGTTTGCCGCGGTGGTCGGCGTCTTTCCTTCATCCAGATAATATCCGTTGATTGTTGCTGTTCCTGTTCCATTCCAGTCAAAATGTGTCCCCTTATCCACAGACAGAGAAAAGGCTGTCCCATCATAGGTGTGGGAAAGAGTTCCCACAGCGGTAATGGTATTCTTTCTCAGAGAAGGATTGGGAGTTTCTTCGGGTTC
>JBJELS010000039.1:0-3827 GCA_051879275.1 Lachnospiraceae bacterium | reverse complement strand
AGATCGCCTTCTTTAATGGAAACTGCCATAATCGGTGTATCCTCTACACAGGCTCCACTGTTGCCCAGAATAACATCCTGATACATGGTGGGTGAATCTTCAAATACAGTAATCGTAAAACCATACTCATCCTTCAGGCTATTGGCAAAGTCAGCACCTGCCGTTCCATTCTTTACTGCCACATTCTTTCCTCTCAGCTCCTCAAAGGTATCTACGTCGCTTCCCTTAGCCACAACAAAGGTCTGGGTAGCATCATAATATCCCTCTGAAAAAATCCAGCCGGAGTCAATACGCTCCTGCTTAATGGTGGCCCCTGCAATAAGACCGTCTGCCTGACCCGCCTGAACCGCTGCAACCGCTGCATCCCAGCCGAGGCTCTGTAGCTCATAGCTAAAGCCCTGATCCTCTGCTATTGCTGCAAGAATATCCACATCAATCCCTACGAACTCATTCTTTTCATTGGTATATTCAAAAGGCTTGAATACGGTGTCCGTGGCTATAATCCAGGTTTTGTCTTCCTTGTTTGTATCTGCTCCGGCAGCTTCTGTACCCGCCGCTTCGTTTCCGGCATTCGTCCCTGCATTATCGGTTTCCTTCGTGGTGCCGGTACCGCATCCCACTAACATTATTGCTGCCATGAAAGCACATAATAATGCTGCTGTAATCTTTTCCATTTTTCTTCCTCCTCAAATTTCTTATGAAAAATTACAAACTTTTTCATTATTTTATTATAAGGATTTGGGGATTTACTGTCAATAAAAAAGGTGCACAGGTAAGTATATCCATTTACTTCCCCGGCACCTTTCTATAGAGTACTTTGCTATTGTCCCATAACCTGCAGCTCTACTATATGATTAGTCACCCTGACGTTATTTCCATTCATATATACACGAATGTAGCGAGCCTCAAAGCTTTCTCCTTCTCCCGGTTTTGCCCTTTCCGTATTTCCATCCAGCCAGCTCACCTGTGCCGCAGATATGGGCAGGCTCTTACCGGTACTCTCCTCTGTATATATTCCATCCGTTCCTACCGGTAAAGTATGTCCGCCGGTCTGGCCGTTTCCATTTCCCGGCCATACCCTGTTTCCATCCTGGTTATTATTCCACAGAATCAAGGTACTCTCCGGTGAGAAATCTTCAACTGACGATACCAGAACCACCGTATCGTTATATTGTCTCTGATCCTCCCAATAGCGATAAAGAATAACCTCATCGATTTGCCGACTTTCTCCCAAATCTACCTGCAGCCAATGTGCTCCTCCTTCATTACCGCCGGGATCAGAATAGTTCGACGGATCAATAATTCCGTCCACTGCATGGGTTGATCTTGGCTGATCACTGGTTCCTCTGGAAAAGCTTAAGGCCTTACCCTGCGCCAGATTCTCTCTGACTGCCGGTGTTCCTTCATCTGAATCTGTATCCGTGCTTCCTGCAAACTGCAGATTGGAAATCTGATATTCTACCCATCCGTTACAGGTAATGGTAACCGTTGCCTCTCCTGTGGCGGAATCAAATGCTACAGCAGGCTCCTGATACTGTGCAGCTCCATCTGTATCCGGCTGCTGTCCCTTTACCAGCGTGACTACAGGCTCCGCTGTCAGATTGGAAATGACAAAGGTAGTGGAACGCAGAGTATTATCCTCCGGAGAATACTGTCCTTGACCTGCATTTACCACATTATAGGTAGTCATAAAATCATATACCGATTTTTTTCCCGCAATTACAGCCTGTCCCGGTGCAAAGCTACCGGTCCAGGTCAGACCGTATTTATTATTGAATATGCTTTCATCTTTATTAATCCGATAATTGTTCAGTTTTAAATTAATTGTATTTCCTCCACTTTCTTCCGTAAGCATAAAATAAGTATGGGGTTCAATTTCTGCTTTGATTTTTGTTCCCTCTACTCCGGAATTGGAAAGTGGCAGCTCAGCTGTCTGAATCGTATTACTATTCAGCACACTGTTGTACACATACCAGGTACCATTTCGATAATCAGCAAAGGCTGTACCCGCATATTTCTCAGGATATAAGCCTTTAAAATACTCGATTCTTGTCTGTCCGTTCAGGTTAGCATCATTTACATTGAGCAGTACAGGGCCGTTTTCTACACCTGCCTTCTGTACCTCACCTGCCAGCTTAGCCTTGGCATCCTCATAGCTGTCCAAAGCCAAAATTACAGGAATATTTCCATAGCGTCCTGTTGCATATACATTAATTCCTGTCTGTGTTCCTGCTGTTCCACTGTAAATATCCTTATTTCCCAATCCACCATAAACCATTACCTTGGTTTCCGCCAAAAGCTCGGCCTTGTCCGGTGCAGGATTCGCAATAAAATAACGGAACAAATCGGAAATAACATGTTGGAATGTGGGGCTGTTGGTATTATTTGATCCATATACGATTTCCGGAAATTCAAAGGTATAAACTACCCCGCCTTCCAGATAGGTGCTGAGCATCTGTGCTCCCATAAGAGCCTCAGGAACTCCGCAAAGTCTCTGCCAATTATTGTAGCTTGCACCAGCCTCATATAGCTTGCCCTGTCGTTTTGAATCCCAGAACCAGGTGTCAGACAGCATTCCCCAGCCTCCGGTATAGCCTGCCAGCCAATGTCCCTGATGATAGCTGGTACTCTCCAGATCATCCGCCCCTGCTCCTGTATTTTTATATAACATAAAACAGGATTCTCCATACCGGCTTAAAGCTGTCTTCCAGGTATCGTTGGAGAAAGCCCTTTCAACATATCCGCCATGATCCTGGTCTGCCCAAACAAAATATCCTCCGTACTTATATGCCATTTCCAATTGACGGGCACTGTTTACGGCAACCGCTTCCGCTGCGCCTGACCAGTAGTTTTCCGTATTTAAGGTCCCTTCCATATTGGGATACATCCGATACATCAAATCCAGCCAGCCATAATCCATATCCCGAAGAGGATACCAATGTGCTCCTCCCGGTGTGGCGGATGCACTGATTCCCACCAGCATGGCTGACGTATCATTTTCATAACAAACCTGCAAACCATGTTCAAAGAATGCCTGAATATTTGCCTGTCCAATATGCTGGGGCGAGAACTGTCTTAAATTATTCGTATGTAAAAGCATGGTCGTGTACTTTTTTAAATCCTCCGGAATAGCTTTGCATCGACCGGAAACAGTGTTGTATCCCTGTAGCGTAGGTTCATTTGTCTGACCAATGGCATAAACATCGTCAGAGTAGGCTGTAGAGATCATCAACGGATTTTCATTATTAATCGTTCTTCTCTTGGAAGGAGTCTGTATTTTACTCTCTTCTCTATAGCCATAGACACCCAGCTCCAAAAAGTTTACGGAGGAGGCATTGGCCAAAGGATTCAGCGTATAGACCCTCACATAACGTGCTTTTTTGGTGGTTCCCAATTCAGTCTGTCCAAGTCCCTGGTTATTCTCATAATCCATATAGAACCATTGTCCCCCCATCTGCTCCACATAGGGCTGAGACGGAGTAGGCTCAGTGATGTTAGGAATATCAAATCTTCCTTGGTAGTAAACCACATAGCCGTCTGACATATCTGCATTTTCACTGATGACAACTGCTGTATTCTGATAGGTAATTGGTGTACCTTGGATTCTTGCATTATTTCCGGTAGAGTTAGTCGTTGTTCCATTATAAACCTGTCGTTTCAGATTAATCACTTCTATATCATAAGAAGCTCCAAGATCCAACTGTACCCATACCCAATGTCCGGCTGCAACTGCACCTTCCTCTGTATAAGTTTCCCATGCACCATTTACTTTATTACCGGTCTCATTATACTTTAGTCCATATTTATCCCCATCCGTCAGCCTTTCC
>JBJELS010000038.1:0-3837 GCA_051879275.1 Lachnospiraceae bacterium | reverse complement strand
AGATGGCAGCCTTTCAGATTCAGAATCTTCTGGTAGCCTATAAAGAGCGTTTCGATAAAGACAATTTTATTAAAAATCTTTTATTGGACAACCTGCTCCTGGTAGATATATACAGCCGTGCCAAAAAGTTACACGTTCAGCCGGAGGCAAAGCGTGTTACCATGATTATCGAAGGAAAATCCGGCAAAGAACTTAACCTGCTGGAGCTCATGCGCAGTAATTTCGGTACCAGCGGTAAGGATTTTATTACGGCCGTAGATGAAAATAACGTAATTGTGGTTAAGGAAGTGGAGGAAACGGATACTGCCTCAGATATAGACAAGGCGGCTTATTCCTATCAATCCTTCCTGGAAAAGGAAGGGGTTCGGGAAGTAAGAGTGGCCTACGGGACAGTAGTCAGAGAGATTAAAGAGGTAAGCCGTTCCTATAAAGAGGCCAAAATGGCTATGGATGTAGGGAAAATCTTCTTTGATGAAAGAATGGTCATTGCTTACAGTGAGTTGGGAATCGGACGTTTAATTTATCAGCTTCCCATCCCTCTTTGCAAAATGTTCATTAAGGAAATTTTCGGAGGAAAGAGTCCTGATGAATTTGATGAAGAGACCTTAACTACCATTATGAAGTTCTTTGAAAACAGCCTGAATGTTTCCGAGACCTCAAGGCAGCTTTTTATCCACAGGAATACTCTTGTCTATCGGTTGGATAAGCTGCAGAAGACTACGGGACTGGATTTAAGGGTGTTTGAGGATGCCATTACCTTCAAGATTGCGTTGATGGTTGTTAAATACATGAAGTACATGGAGAGTTTTGAGTATTAGGAGAGTATAAACGTGGCGTTATTTAGACGAACCAGAACAAAAGCAATACCGGATGAAAATATTATTGTCCTGGAAAAAGTATCCAAGGCCTATGCTACCGGTGCTCCGGCTCTGACAGGGGTAGATTTAACCATTAAGCGTGGAGAGTTTGTATTTATTGTAGGAGACAGCGGTTCCGGTAAATCCACATTGATTAAGCTTTTGCTTCGGGAGCTGCTTCCTACCACAGGAGACATCTACGTTAACGGACAGAGCCTGGCAGATCTGAAACGAAGAAATGTTCCCCGTTACCGACGAAACCTGGGAGTAGTTTTTCAGGATTTCCGCTTGCTGAAGGATCGGAATGTATATGAAAATGTAGCCTTTGCTCAGAGAGTTATACAGGTTCCCGCCCGGCAGATCAGGAAGAACGTTCCTTCTATTTTATCGGTAGTAGGACTGGCAGGTAAGTATAAGGCAAAACCCAGGCAGTTGTCGGGAGGTGAACAGCAGCGGGTTGCCCTTGCAAGAGCCCTGATTAATCGTCCGCCAATTCTGCTTTGTGATGAGCCTACAGGTAATCTGGACCCGAAAAACTCCTGGGAAATTATGAAGCTTCTGGAACAGATTAATAAAAAAGGAACCACCGTTCTGGTGGTAACACACAACAGAGAAATTGTAAATGAGATGCAGAAGAGAGTGGTTACCATGAAAAAGGGAGTAATTGTAAGCGACGAAGAAAAGGGTGGTTATATCGATGAGGATTAGTACATTTTTCTATACTCTGAAGCAGGGTGTGAGTAATATTTTCAGGAATGCCTGGTTTTCCCTGGCTTCGGTTGCAACCATCAGTGCCTGTCTTCTGCTCTTTGGTATTTTTTATGCTGTGGTAATGAATTTTCAGCATATCGTGAAAACAGCAGAGGAAGGCGTTTCCGTAACCGTACTTTTTGATGAGGGCTTATCAGAGGCAAGGATTCAGGAGATTGGTGATATGATCTCCAAAAGAACTGAGGTGGCCAAGGTGGAATATATTTCTGCTGATGAAGCCTGGGAAAGCTTCAGGAAGGACTATTTCGGTGAGGAGTATTCCGATGGCTTTACAGAGAATCCACTGGAAAATTCTGCCAGCTACGAAATCTATTTATCGGATGTTTCTCTTCAGGGAAGTCTGGTTACCTATCTGGAGTCCATAGAAGGAATCCGTAAGGTAAATCGTTCTGAGCTGACGGCCTCTACCTTAAGCGGAGTAAATTCTTTGATTGGCTATGTGTCTGTAGGAATTATCGGAATTTTATTGGCAGTCTCCATCTTCCTGATCAGTAATACGGTTATGATTGGTATTCAGGTTCGTAAGGAAGAAATTAACATCATGAAGTATATCGGAGCAACGGACTTTTTCGTCCGCTCTCCCTTCGTTATTGAAGGCATGATCATAGGTGCTGTGGGTGCATGTATTCCTCTGGGAATGATTTATGCCATCTACAGTTCGGTGGTACTGTATGTACTGGAACGTTTTCCCATGCTTTCCTCTCTGCTGAAGTTTTTAACGGTAGAGCAGATTTTTAATACCCTGATTCCGGTATCCCTGGGATTAGGTATCGGCATAGGATTTTTGGGAAGCTTTACTACGGTGAGAAAGCATCTGCATGTGTAAATTTATTTGGAAAAGAAGATAGGATTATGAAGAAAAAATGGATTAAAGGAATTGGCCTGGCATTGGTATGCGCTTGCCTGGCTGCTGTTTTACCGGAGCCTGTGCCTGTATCGGCCACCAGTGCTTTGGAGGAAAGTATTCAAGAGAAAAAGGATGCCATTGCAAAGGCACAGGAAGAGAGAAAAAAGCTTCAGTCAGGCTTAAGTGATGTAAAGGCTATGGTGAAGGAGCTGGAGGCCTCTAAAAACAGCCTGGCGGAATATGTGAAGGAGCTGGACGGCCAGCTGATCAGTGTGGAGAATAAAATTCAGGAGCTGAAAGCTCTGATTACCGAGAAGGAAGAAGAGATTGCAGCAACTAAGGCTGAATTGGAAGAAGCTATTGAGATAGAAGAAACACAGTATGAGGAAATGAAGACCCGAATCAAATTTATGTATGAGAAAGGGGATCAGTTCTATCTTGAAATGATGCTGGGAGCCAGCAGCTTTTCCGATCTGCTGAACAAGGCAGAATATATTGAAGCCATATCGGCCTATGACCGTCAGAAGCTGGAGGAATATCAGCTTAATCGTGAGCTGATTGAAATATGTAAGGCAGAGCTGGAGGAGGAAGAAGCGGTTTTACAGGAGGCCAAGGCTGCAGTAGAGACGGAGCAGGCCAATCTGGAAACATTGATTTCCACCAAAGAAAGAGAAATTGTAAGCTACGAGACGGATATCAGCAACAAGGAAGAGGCTATTCGGCAATATGAAGCAGATATTGCAGCGGAAAATGCCGTTATTGCCGAACTGGAGCGACAGGTTCAGGAGGAAATGAAGCTTCTGAATTCTGCCAATGCACCCACCTATGATGGCGGTATGTTCAAGTGGCCTTGTCCTTCTTATACCAGAATTTCTGATGAGTTTGGATGGAGGATTCATCCAACTCTGGGGGTAGAAAAATTTCATAATGGCATCGATATGGCTGCACCGGCAGGTTCTCCGATTTTGGCGGCCTACGATGGAGTAGTTGTAGCCTCTGCTTATAACAGTACCATGGGAAATTATATTATGATTAACCATGGGGGTGGACTATATACAATCTATATGCATGCATCGGCTTTATATGTGTCTGCAGGACAGACGGTATCCATGGGAGACAAGATTGCCGCTGTGGGAACTACCGGACGTTCTACGGGAAATCATCTTCATTTCGGTGTTCGTTTAAACGGTGAATATGTGAATCCTAATTCCTATCTGGGAAGATAAAAAGGGATGTATTCTCCTAAAGGAAGAGACATATAGTGATAATAAGGTAAAGATGTGGCTGCACAGGAGGCACAGAATTTGGATACAGAGAAGGAAATACAGGAAATACAGACAAAAAAAGGAAGAAACGGATATT
>JBJELS010000037.1:0-18920 GCA_051879275.1 Lachnospiraceae bacterium | reverse complement strand
GGTTGTAGACTCTGTTGCTGCACTGGTGCCTAAGGCAGAGATTGATGGCGATATGGGGGATTCTCATGTGGGTCTGCAGGCAAGACTGATGTCCCAGGCACTGCGTAAGCTGACTGCGGTTATCAGTAAGTCCAACTGTACGGTTATCTTTATTAATCAGCTTCGAGAGAAGGTGGGAGTAATGTTTGGCAATCCGGAGACGACTACCGGCGGACGTGCACTGAAGTTCTACTCCTCCGTCCGATTGGATGTAAGAAGGATTGAAGCCTTGAAGCAAAGCGGTGAGGTAGTCGGAAACCGTACCCGAGTGAAGGTAGTAAAGAATAAGATTGCTCCTCCATTTAAAGAGGCAGAGTTTGATATTATGTTTGGCGAAGGTATTTCCCGGGTGGGAGATATTCTGGATTTGGCGGCAGATAACGGAATTGTCAATAAAAGCGGTGCCTGGTATGCCTATGAAGGCAGTAAAATCGGACAGGGAAGAGAGAACGCGAAGCAGTATCTTAAGGATAATCCAGCCGTTTGTGATGAAGTGGAGAAGAAGGTAAGAGCCCATTTCGGTCTGGGAGATGAAGGACAGGAGCCGGCAGCTGAGCAGGAGCCGGCACCGGTGAAGAAGAGCGGCAGGACTAAGGAAAGTGCAGAATGAGAGTTGTAACGGATATTCAGGAATTTTCCAAACAGAAATACAGTATTTATCTGGATGAACAGTTCGCCTTTGTATTATACAAAGGCGAGCTTTCTTCTTATGCAGTAAAAAAAGGGGAGCCACTGACGGAAGAAGCTTACTTGGAAATATATACGAAGGTGCTTCCGAAGCGGGCTAAAAGGAGATGCCTTAATCTGCTGAAATCCAGAGCCTATACGGAGAAAAAGCTGAGGGATAAGCTGAAGGAAGGCAGATATCCGGATAAGATCATAGATGAGGCTATAGAATATGTGAAGTCCTTTCATTATATTGATGATTATGATTATGCCTGTCAGTATATCCAGTATCATAAGGCGGAGCAGTCTAAACGGAAGTTGGAAGAGAAGCTTAGGGCCAAGGGGATTACCGGAGAGATTTTAGCGAGAGCATTTGAACACTCCTATGGAAGGGGAGAGGAAGAAGGACTGCAGCTGATACAGGCCAAACACCTGCTGGAAAAGAAAGGATATATACCGGAGAGGACAGATTGGAAGGAACGGCAGAAACTGTTTGCTTTCCTGCTGCGCAGGGGGATACCTTGTGAAATCATCAGACAGGTACTGGATACGGAAGGCATGGAGGACTTTTGATCTGATTCATATTTGGCAGGAGTTTTGTAGGATTTTTATAAAAGCAGACTGTTTTTTCCTTGACACACTGTGCTTTTTTGTATAGAATAAAAGTGTTGTAGACTGCTATGTGGAATACGGACAAATATAGTTAGTTATTTATTTGTATCCTATTTTATTCAAGTTATCGTACAATGAAAATTAAATAAGGAGGTGCTCCTGTACATGGAAATCGTGATTGGTGCCGTAATCCTTGTAATTGCTGTTGTGATTACAGCTGCAGTAACTACTTCTTATCAGAAGAAGTGTGCGGCCTCTACCATTGGCAATGCAGAGGAAAAGGCGAGAGAGATTATCGATGAAGCACTGAAAACTGCTGAAAATAAGAAGCGTGAAAGTCTTCTTGAGGTTAAGGAAGAGTCCATTCGTACCAAGAATGAGTTGGACAAGGAGATTAAGGAACGCCGGGCAGAAGCGCAGCGTTATGAACGCCGCATTCAGCAGAAGGAAGAGAACATCGATAAGAAAGCGGACGCCATTGAGAAGAAGGAAGCAAGTCTGGCCGTAAGGGAGGATGAGCTTTCCAGGCAGAAGGAAAAGATTGCCAGACTCAATGAGGAAAGAGTACAGGAACTGGAACGAATCTCAGGGTTAACCTCCGACCAGGCAAAAGAATACTTATTGAAAATTGTTGAAGACGAAGTAAAGCATGAAACTGCTGTTCTTGTTAAGGAATTAGAGACAAGAGCAAAGGAAGAGGCAGACAAGAAGGCAAAGGAATATGTGGTAAATGCCATACAAAGATGTGCAGCTGACCATGTGTCCGAGACCACCATTTCTGTTGTGCAGCTTCCAAATGACGAAATGAAGGGAAGAATCATCGGTAGAGAGGGACGTAATATCAGAACCCTTGAAACCCTGACCGGAGTGGATTTGATTATTGATGACACACCGGAAGCAGTAGTTCTTTCCGGCTTCGACCCTATTCGTAGGGAAGTGGCCAGAATTGCCCTTGAAAAACTGATTGTTGACGGCCGTATCCACCCGGCCCGTATTGAGGAGATGGTGGAGAAGGCTCAGCGTGAAGTTGAGATGATGATTAAGGAAGAGGGAGAGGCAGCTATCCTTGAAGTGGGTGTTCATGGAATCCATCCCGAGCTGGTTAGACTGTTAGGTAAGATGAAGTTCAGAACCAGTTACGGACAGAATGTACTGAAGCATTCCATTGAGGTGGCTCAGCTGTGCGGAATTTTAGCGGCAGAGCTGGGACTGGACATCCGCCTTGCTAAAAGAGCAGGTCTGTTGCACGATATCGGTAAGGCTGTTGACCATGATATGGAAGGAAGCCATATCCAGCTGGGTTCAGAGCTGTGCCGTAAGTATAAGGAATCGGCAGTGGTCATCAATGCAGTGGAATCTCATCATGGAGATACTGAGCCCACATCTCTGATATCCTGCCTTGTACATGCAGCGGATACCATTTCCGCAGCTCGTCCGGGTGCGAGAAGAGAAACATTAGAAACCTATACAACCCGTTTAAAACAGTTAGAAGAGATTACAAACAATTTCAAAGGTGTAGAAAAATCTTTTGCCATTCAGGCCGGTAGAGAGGTTCGTGTAATGGTAGTTCCCGATCAGATCAATGATGCTGACATGGTATTACTGGCACGGGATATTTCCAAACAGATTGAAGCTGAGATGGAATATCCGGGACAGATTAAGGTCAATGTAATCCGTGAAAGCCGCGTTGTCGATTATGCTAAGTAAGAATAGTGAAACAGTACAGATTAAGAGAGAAAAATAATTTGTTTTTCTCTCTTTTTTTGCTTGTATAGAGGAGGAAAATAGTGTAAACTGTGTAGGGTTCGTATAATTGTATACAAATGTACAGATGAGCTTATGCTTTTTTATAAAAAGGAGGACGGAATGAAGGAATTTAAATCATTATCTAAGGAAGAGCTGGTGCAGCTTAAGGAAGAATTGGAGCAGCAGTATAAGGAAGCCAAGACGAAGAAGCTGAAGCTGGATATGTCCCGCGGGAAGCCTTCACCTGCACAGCTGGATATGTGTATGGGGCTGATGGATGCTTTAAATTCCACTACATCTTTGCAGGCCTCTGACGGAACAGACTGTCGAAACTATGGTATTCTGGATGGACTCCCGGAAGCTAAGCAGATGATGGCAGAGATTATGGAGGTTTCTCCCAATAAGGTTATGGTTCTGGGAAATGCCAGTCTGCCCATTATGTATGACAGTATTTCACGCTCCGTAACCCACGGGGTCTGCGGAAGTACACCCTGGTGTAAGCTGGAAAAGGTGAAGTTTTTATGTCCCGTACCCGGTTATGACAGACATTTTGCCATTACAGAGCATTTTGGTATTGAGATGATTAATATTCCCATGAGTATCGACGGTCCGGATATGGATATGGTGGAAGACATGGTAAATCAGGATCCTTCCGTAAAGGGAATCTGGTGTGTACCTAAGTATTCCAATCCGCAGGGAATCTCCTACAGTGATGAAACCGTAAGACGATTTGCCAATTTAAAACCTGCGGCAAAGGGATTCAGAATCTATTGGGATAACGCTTATGCAGTACACCATCTGTATGAGGATAAGCAGGATCATATTTTGAACATCATTGAAGAATGTGAAAAGGCTGGAAATCCTGATATGGTATTTATGTTCGCATCTACCAGTAAGATCAGTTTTTCCGGAAGCGGTATTGCAGCAGTTGCAGCTTCAGAAAAGAATCTGGACTGGATGAGAAGCTCCATTACCCTGCAGACCATTGGCTATGATAAGATTAATCAGTTAAGACATGTGAAGTATTTTAAGAATCTGGATGGAATTATGGCTCATATGAAAAAGCATGGGGATATTATGAGACCTAAATTTGAAGCTGTTCTGGAGATTCTGGATAAGAATTTAAGAGGAACCGGAACGGGAAGCTGGATTGCTCCTCATGGGGGCTACTTTATTTCCTTTGATGCTATGGAGGGCTGTGCAAAGGCCATTGTAGCAAAATGTAAGGAAGCAGGAATTACCCTTACCGGAGCCGGTGCTACCTATCCCTATAAAAAGGATCCTAAAGACAGTAATATTCGTATTGCCCCTTCTTTTCCTTCACCGGAGGAGATGGCAGCGGCAGCGGAGATTTTTGCACTTTGCGTAAAACTGGTCAGTGTAGAAAAGCTTTTGGAACAGGCATAGGTTGGGATAAAAAGAGGTTAGTGATATGGAGTTTCAGCGTCTTGAACGTAAACTAATTGCTCATGGAGCGATTATTGATTATTACCAGGATACTGTCAAGGTTCCCAATGGCAACGTAGTTACCTGGGATTTTATCGGACATAAGGGAGCAGCAGCAGTGGTTCCCGTAACAGATGAGGGGAAGATACTTATGGTAAGGCAGTATCGTAATGCCCTGGATCGGGAAACTCTGGAAATTCCTGCCGGAGGACTGAACGGGGAAGATGAGCCTACCCATTTGGCAGCAGCAAGAGAGCTGGAGGAGGAAACCGGCTATTCATCAAAGGATTTGGAGCTGCTGATTCGCATACGGACAACAGTTGCCTTTTGCAATGAGAAAATTGACATTTATGTGGCAAAGAACCTAAAAAAGAGCCGGCAGAATCTGGATGAGGATGAGTTTATCCGTGTGGAGGCTTATACCCCGGAAGAGCTTTGCGAGATGATTTATGCGGGAAAAATTGAAGATTCCAAAACCATATCTGCCATTATGAGCTACCGAAATAAATATATTCTAAAATAGAGCAGAGCTTTTAATATAAATATACTCATAAAAAATAAGTAAAATCATATATATAGAAGAAACAGGAAAGATTAACCGGAGGCTCCTTGAAAAGGTCAGTTTTTTACCGATATGGCGGGATTATCCTTCTGATCCTGTTTCTTCTTTGTTTTTTTATAGGTTTGTTTTTCTCTTCCCTGACCAGACAAAGTCGAATTTGGGCCATGACCGGTCTGGAGCCAGTTTATTTAGGAAAAATTGAGCATCTGAGTATTGATAAAGGGATGCTGTTCTTTCTTACTGCGGGTAAAAGATTTCAGGCTTTTTTTCTGTTATGGCTGCTGTCTCATTCTGTTCTGAACCGCCCCATAACCTTATTTAGCTTTGCCTATTGGGGAATAAGTGCAGGTGCAGTTTCTGAATTATTGATGATTAAATACGGATTTAAAGGAATCCTGTTGTATTTCGGTCTGGTATTTCCACAGACTCTGTTCTACATGCCGGGATATCTGCTGCTGGGAAATTATTGTCTGAAGTGCCTGCCAGTCATGACTGAAAAAGAGAAGGGTGGAGGACGCAGAAAATTGGAATATCTGCTTGCCTCCTTCGGTCTGCTCATTGTAGGAGTTATAAGTGAATGCTGGATAAATCCCTTACTGCTGAAAAATATTGTTCCCCTGATTCTGGGGTAGATTACTATATATGGTATTTCGTTAAGGCTCCTTTTGCGATATCTTGTAGAAGCTTAAAAATCACCGAAAATAAAGGATTTTTTAGGCAAATTTAATCGTTGCTTTTACCATTTTTTGTGCGTATAATGAAAAAAGTCCATCGTCTTTGGAATAGAAGACATTCGATGAGGCAGCTGCCGGAAAGGTATAAGGATGATTGAGCAAGCGGTAGAGGGATTTATATCTTATTTACATAATGTGAAAAAGACATCTTACAATACGCAGATGTCTTATTCCCGTGATTTGAATAAGATGCGCATCTGGTTGGAAGCGAAGGATATTCACCGGGTAAGTCAGATTGATGAGGGAAAGCTTCGTGAGTATATTGATTATCTGGAGGAAAAGCAGTTTGCTCCCTCAACCATTTCCCGAAATATCGCGGCAATCAAATCCTGGTATATTTATCTGCTTAAGGAACAGGTGATTATTTATGATTGTGCAGAGGATTTAAAGGCACCTAAGATTGACAAGAAGCCGCCGGAGGTGCTGACCACGGTGGAGGTAGAAAGACTGTTGGCACAGCCTAAAGGAAAGAATCCTAAGGAACTGCGGGACAGGGCCATGCTGGAGCTGTTATACGCCACAGGGATTCGGGTAACAGAATTGATTACATTGAAAAATTCACAGCTGAATCTTCAGATGAATTATATCGTCTGTAAGGATGGAGCGAAGGACAGGGTGATTCCTTTTGGACCCGAAGCCAGAGAGGCGTTACTGCAATATCTGGAAAATTCCAGAAAAGTCATGATTAATGATGTGGACTCGGATATTATTTTTGTCAATTGCTCGGGACATCCCATGAGCCGTCAGGGATTTTGGAAGCTGGTAAAGCATTATGCAGCAAAGGCAGGGATTGAGAAGGATATCACACCCCATACGCTCAGACATTCCTTTGCCGTCCATCTGGTAGAAAATGGAGCAGATTTACGCAGTGTTCAGGAAATGCTGGGGCATTCTGACATTTCTACCACACAGGTCTATGCAAATATGAATCATAATAGACTGCGGCAGGTATACCAGAAAGCACATCCTCGGGGATAAAGAAACTAAAGGCTGATACAAAGCGGACAAAGCTTTGCATCAGCCTTATTTTTACAGCCGGACTATCATTCGTAATCAGCTATATCATAAATCAGCTTTTCTGTTTCCGTCCATCCCAGACAGGGATCGGTGATGGATTTACCGTAAATTCCTTCTCCGATTTTCTGGCAGCCTTCTACCAAATAGCTTTCAATCATTAGTCCCTTTACCAGCTCATGAATATCAGCATTCAGCTTACGGCTGTGCATAACCTCTTTGGCAATACGAATCTGCTGCTCAAACTGCTTGTTGGAGTTGTTGTGATTGGTATCAATGATACAGGCCGGATTGGAAAAATCCCGCTCTCCATAGAGATTCAAAAGTAAATGCAGGTCTTCATAATGGTAGTTGGGAAGGCTTCTTCCATATTTATTTACAGCACCGCGGAGCACTGTGTGGGCAAGGGGATTGCCGGGGGTCTCCACCTCGAAGCCTCTGTAGATAAAGGAGTGTGACTGCTGTGCCGCATATACAGAGTTTAACATAACGGAAAAGTCACCACTGGTAGGATTCTTCATTCCCGCAGGGACATCAAAGCCGCTGACGGTTAAGCGATGCTGCTGATCCTCTACGGATCTGGCTCCGATAGCCACATAGGAAAGGATATCGGAAACATAGGGCCAGTTTTCCGGATAGAGCATTTCATCGGCAGCAGTAAGCCCGGATTCCTTCATGGCCCGTATATGCATCTTACGCATGGCGATAAGCCCTTGTAAAAAATCAGGCTTTTTTTCCGGGTCAGGCTGGGAAACGATACCCTTATAGCCTTCGCCTGTAGTACGGGGCTTATTGGTATAGATTCTGGGAATCAGAATCAGCTTATCCTTTACCCGGTCATTGAGCCTGGCAAGACGGCTGATATATTCGCAGACAGAATCCTCGTTGTCTGCAGAACAGGGACCGATAATCAGCAGAAATTTATTGCTTTTTCCACAGATAACCTCTTTAATCTCCTGGTCACGTTTTTCTTTTAATTTTACCAGCTCAGCCGGCACCGGCAGCTGTTCCTTGATTTCTTCCGGAGTGGGAAGCTTCTTGATAAAGTTGAAACTCATTTTCTCCTCCATAATCAGAAAGTAATATATCTGTAAACAGTTTAGCATATTTAGGTAAGAAATAAAGAGGAAAATTGTATGTTTTTCAGTACAATCAACTGTCTGTGGGAGTAGGAGAGGGAGCGATTTTCTTCGTATTCCTACTTTTATTTATCCATTTTTCTGTCAACACAGTAATGGTGGCAAAAACAAAAATCTGTGAAAAGAATGAGCCCAATGTGCTTAGTACATTGCTGATACCTGAGGAGGGGGATTTCCTTTCCTGGTTCATGGAATCGGGAATTTCCCTTCCCTTCATAGAGCCGGAGAATTTCTTTTCTTTCATAGATTCGGTAAATTCTTTTTCCTTCATGGAATCGGAACCCCCTTTTCCTTCTAAGGAATCAGAGGATTGCCTTTCCGATATGGAAGCGGCGAAATTCATTTCCTGCAGGGTAAAGGGCATGGTTAGCCACCTTGAAAAGGAACCGGTGGAAAGCTGATAGACACCAAATGCACAGATTCCCACACACAAAAGGAAGGAAAGGAGGCGGGGAATTTCTCTCTTTCGGATCAGCTTTTTTCCCATTCCCTGAAGATATTTTGCGTGTAAGCCAAGGTGGATACCCATAAGGACAATCGTCATAGCCGAGCAAAAATAATGGATGATCTTCCAGGGACCGGGAAGATTAAAGCTAAAAACCACTTTGGAAATCATTGCGCCGCTAAAGATGACCATTCCTGCCGTAATAAGCAGAAGGACGTTAAGGAGATAGAGAATACGGGTTCTTGGCGGCAGCTTACTGTCCATCAGTTTACCGGTAATTTGAGTGACCCACTTTCCATTAAGCAGAAGATGAACAATGACCACTGCACCAACACACAGTCCTGCAATTTCATGAAAGCTCATACCCAATACCCGCTTATTGAATAACAGCAGAAATATCACCAGCATGATTAAATCTAAGATTAGTTTACTCCAATTCTTTTTCATAGTGACCTCCAAATCCATTTTTTATGATTTATTCTGAGGCAAAGTTGTGATAAAAAAATGGTAAAAATATGGTAAATCTGTGAAAATCACTCAATACTCTTTTTGATAAACAGCAGATGGAGGCCGGTGGATAGGAGTTCACTGCATAACAGTCCCCACAAATAGCCGATAATTCCTACTCTGGGAATAAAATACAGAGTAAAAAACAGGCGCAGCAGCAGGGAAAAAACATTAATAAACAGACTTATTCCCGCTTTCTTCAGTCCATGAAGGATACTGGAGAGAGTGGCGTGAAGATAGAGGAAGGGACACAGGAAGCTTAACTGGCGAATGAAGGTTCCTGCCAAAAGGCTGCCGAACAGAAACCGTCCTACAAAGTCACCAAGAAAAAAGAAGCCGCAGCCACAGAAAATCCCCAAGGCAATGCTGGCCAGGACAGAACGGTAAATGGTAGCTTTCATCTGCTTTCGCTGAGCAGAGGCTGCCGCCCGAGGAACCTCCGGAAGCAGGAGCACAGAGGCAGACTGGGTAAAGGCCGAGGGAAAAAGGATAAGGCTGAAGGCCATGCCGGTGAGTACTCCATAAATGCTTAGAGCAGTCTGGGTGGAATAGCCAAACTCTTTCAGGCCCTGAGGAATGGAAACGGCTTCTGCACTTTGCAGAAGATTTACAATCAGACGGTTACAGGAGAGGGGAACAGCCATACCCATAAGCTGCAGGAATAAAGTGATACAGGAGTCGGCTGATACAGAGGACAGAACGGTTTTCTGAGCAGACCTTGGGTAAAGCTTCCTGTAGGCCAAAAAAGAAATGGCGCAGGAGGCTATTTCCCCGAATATCATTCCCCAGGCAGTTAAAGCGATAGTGGGCTGTCCCTTTCCCGAGAGAAGAAAATAAAGTAGAAATACCCCACCTGTACGGGCCAGCTGTTCTGCTAACTGGGTCAGTGAAGGAATGCGGACCTCCCTCATTCCATAAAAGTAGCCGTTTAAGCAGCAGTGAAAGGAGGACAGAGGAAAGGTAAAGGCAGTAATCCGAAGGAGAGGGGCAAGGCGGGGCTCTTTAAACAGGCTGACACAGATAAAGTCCGCCTGTCCGTAAATTAAAGCTGCATATAGAGAGGATAAAATCAGGCACAGTCCGGAGCCAATCCAAAGATAACGACGGGCTTTTTCAGGTTTATGGCAGGCTATACAGGAAGCAGTATAGCGGGAAATTGCCGTTTGCATACCGGCCCCGGTAAGGGAAAAGGCAATCATGACTACAGGAGAAAGCAACTGAAAAAGTCCCATGCTTTCTTCTCCGAAAACCTGAGAGATAAACAGCCGATAGACAAAACCGATACAGCGGCTGATAAGACCTGCAAAGGTGAGTACAAGGGTTCCGGTAATTAAAGGATATTTTTTCAGATTGATCATAAAACCTCGAAGAACCATTTTCTCCTATGTATATGAGGAAGGCTTCGTTGACAGAACCGTAAGGGGAGTGCTATAGTTTTACGATAAAAGGATTAACCGAGAGGAAAAACAGATGGCAAAAAAAGTTGTTGTAGGAATGTCAGGAGGGGTGGATTCCTCTGTAGCGGCCTGGCTGTTAAAGGAGCAGGGATATGAGGTTATCGGAGTGACTATGCAGATTTGGCAGGAACAGGAGCCGGAGGAAATTGAGGAAAGCGGAGGCTGCTGTGGGCTTACAGCGGTAGATGATGCAAAACGGGTTGCTCGGGTTCTGGACATTCCTCATTATGTGATGAATTTCAGACCGGAGTTTCGGCATAAGGTAATCGATTATTTTGTGGAAGAGTATCTCCAGGGCAGAACGCCCAATCCCTGTATTGCCTGTAACCGCTATGTGAAATGGGAGTCCTTGCTGAAACGGAGTCTGGATCTGGGGGCAGATTATATTGCCACCGGCCATTATGCCAGAATCCGGCAGCTTGCGGGAGGACGATTTACTTTGCAGATCTCCAAAACCGCACACAAGGATCAGACCTATGCCCTCTATAATTTGACACAGGAGCAGTTAAAGCACACTCTGATGCCGGTGGGAGAATATACCAAGGAAGAAATTCGCCGGATGGCAAAAGAACTTCAGCTTCCCGTGGCTCACAAGCCTGACAGTCAGGAAATCTGCTTTATTCCGGATAAGGACTATGCCGGCTTTATTGACCGCGAGGCCGGGAAAAAGGTGCCCGGGCCGGGAAATTTTGTAACGGAATCAGGAGAAATTCTGGGTCAGCACAAGGGAATTACCCACTATACCGTGGGGCAGAGAAGAGGATTGAATCTGGCGCTGGGTTATCCGGTTTTTGTAACGGAAATCCGCCCGGAAACGGGAGAGGTAGTTGTTGGCAGGAATGAGGAGGTTTTTACGGACAGATTAATCTGCGGACAGATTAATTACATGGCAATGGAGGATTTACCCCATTCCAGAAGGGTATTGGCGAAAATACGCTATAGTCATAAAGGAGAATGGTGCAGAATCCAAAAGGCAGGGGAGGACAGAATAGAATGTATCTTTGAACAGCCTGTCCGGGCAGTGACACCGGGACAGGCGGTAGTGTTCTATGAAGAGGATATGGTACTGGGAGGTGGGACTATCCTAAGGGAATAAATTCAGGCCTTCGATTCTTGAAAATCGTATAATAGTTAAAGCCGCCGGCTTTCAGAACCTCCTGGGCCCATGCAAAATGAGCGGCAATATTTTCCGGCTTATGGGCGTCGCTTCCAACGGTGATGATTTCTCCTCCCAGCTCTTTATAGCGTTTAAGTAAAGGAGTACAGGGATGCAGCTCCTTTAGACCGTATTTGACACCTCCGGTATTGAGCTCAATTCCCTTGCCCTTTTCCAGTAATAATTGAAGAATAGAATCCAGAATATCCCGGTATTTCTCATAGGAGTACCGGGTATCTTTATAGGGACCATAGCGCACAACATAGTCCAGATGGCCGTAGACATCAAAGGAATCAAAGGCCTGAATGTTTTCTAAAACCGAGGTAAAATACTCCCGGTAGGCCTCTTCTTCGGTTCTGCCTTCGTAAAAGTCTGGATAGTAGGGGTCTTTTCCATGGCAAAGGTGGGAAGAGGCGATAACAAAGTCAAAGGAATGTTCCCTGACAAAGGCTTGGAGCTGTTTGCCCAGATGGGGCTGCAGTCCCAGCTCTACCCCAATCAACAGCCGGAAATCAGAGGGACAGTTTTTCTGTAAAAAACGGGCTTTTTCCAGATAGCTGTGGGTATCCAGCAGAAAATCCAGCTGATCCACGGGATGAATGGGAAAATCCAGATCCAGATGCTCGGTAACACAATAATGGGTCAGTCCCAGACTGCGGGCATGGTTTATCATTTCCTCCAATGGAATGTCACAGTCTGAGGAAAAGGAGGAGTGGGTATGCATGTCAGCTTGAATAGGCATAATATTCTTTCCTTTCTTTGTCAGATATGGTTATATTACCATATAGGAAGCAGGTAGGACAAAGTTTTTTCGGCAAAGTTACGAAAATGTTGAAAACAGGGCATTATTTTGAAATATTTTTGAATTACATCTTGAATTTTCAGTCTAAATTATGTACAATAATTCTGCTGATAAAATTTTGACAAGCTACCCGTCATCGAGGCTTTTTACAGGGCCACCGCAGTTCATTACCTGGTGGCTTCGTCAAAAAATATAAATTCATTTTCAGGAGGAATTAAAAATGGCAGTAAAAGTAGCAATCAATGGTTTTGGTCGTATTGGTCGTCTTGCATTCAGACAGATGTTTGATGCTGAGGGATACGAAGTAGTAGCAATTAATGACTTAACAAGTCCTGACATGCTTGCACACTTATTAAAGTATGATACCGCTCAGGGTCCTTACAAATATGCAGGTGCTGTAGAAGCCGGTGAAGATTATATTACCGTAAACGGAAAGAAGATCACCATTTATGCTAAGGCTAATGCAGCTGAGCTTCCCTGGGGCGATTTAGATGTAGATGTTGTTTTAGAGTGTACCGGTTTTTATACCTCTAAGGACAAGGCTTCTGCTCATTTAACGGCAGGTGCTAAGAAGGTAGTTATTTCCGCTCCTGCAGGAAATGATCTTCCTACTATCGTTTACAACGTAAATCATACTACCTTAACCAAAGAAGATAAGGTTATCTCTGCTGCTTCCTGTACAACAAACTGTTTAGCACCTATGGCTAAGGCATTAAACGATTTGGCAACCATTAAATCCGGTATCATGACTACCGTACATGCTTACACCGGTGATCAGATGATTCTCGATGGACCTCAGAGAAAAGGAGATAAGAGAAGAAGCCGTGCAGGTGCCTGCAACATCGTTCCTAACTCTACCGGTGCAGCTAAGGCCATCGGTTTGGTTATTCCTGAATTAAATGGTAAATTGATTGGATCCGCTCAGCGTGTTCCTACTCCTACCGGTTCTACCACTATTCTGGTTGCAACCGTAGAAAAGAGCGTGACCAAGGATGAAATCAATGCAGCAATGAAGGCAGCGGCTACCGAATCCTTCGGATACAACACCGATGAGATCGTTTCCTCCGATATTATTGGAAGCACCTTTGGCTCCATCTTTGATGCTACTCAGACCATGGTTGGCCCTGACAATTTAGTTCAGGTTGTTTCCTGGTATGATAATGAAAATTCTTACGTTAGCCAGATGGTTCGTACCATTAAATACTTTGCTGAGTTAGGCTAATCGCCAGAATAGACCTGTTAAGGTCCGGTCTTAAGGGACCGGACCTTTTTTATCATTTTATTAAAGGAGGCATAAATATGTCATTAAATAAGAAAAGTGTAGATGATTTTAATGCAAAGGGAAAACGTGTACTGGTAAGATGCGACTTTAATGTTCCTCTTAAGGATGGTGTTATTACAGATGAAACCAGAATTAATGCAGCACTTCCCACCATCAATAAGCTGATTGCCGATGGAGGAAAGGTTATTCTCTGCTCCCATTTAGGTAAGGTTAAGGAAGGGCCTAATGAGAAGGAATCTCTTGCCCCTGTAGCTAAAAGTCTTTCTGAAAAATTGGGAAAAGAGGTTAACTTTGTTGCAGACTATAACGTAACCGGTGAAGCAGCAACCAAAGCAGTAGCTGCCATGAAGGAGGGGGACGTTGTTTTATTGCAGAATACCCGTTTTAGAGGAAAAGAAGAAACCAAGAATGGTGAAGCTTTTTCCAAAGAGCTGGCTGATCTTTGTGATGCCTATGTATGTGACGCTTTCGGTTCATCTCACAGAGCGCACGCTTCCGTAGCAGGTGTTACCGATGTTGTCCGTGCTAAGGGCGGTGACTGTGCTGTTGGTTATCTGATGCAGAAGGAAATCGACTTCTTAGGCAATGCGGTTGAAAATCCCGTAAGACCTTTTGTAGCTATTCTGGGTGGCGCCAAAGTGGCAGATAAATTAAACGTTATTTCCAATTTACTGGAGAAATGCGATACCCTGATTATTGGCGGCGGTATGGCTTATACCTTCTTAAAAGCACAGGGTAAGGAAATCGGTACCTCATTAGTGGATGATGAGAAGCTTGATTATTGCAAGGAAATGCTTGCTAAGGCACAAAGTCTCGGCAAAAAGCTGCTTCTTCCTATTGATACAACTATTGCCTCTGCATTCCCTAATCCCATTGATGCCGAAATCGCAGTAGAATATGTTCCTTCTGAGGCTATTCCTGCAGATAAGATGGGATTGGATATTGGTCCAAAGACTGCAGAGCTTTATGCCGATGCAGTGAAATCTGCAAAGACAGTAGTATGGAATGGCCCTATGGGAGTATTTGAGAATCCTATTCTTGCAAAGGGTACCATAGCGGTAGCTCAGGCTCTGGCAGATACGGATGCAACAACCATTATCGGTGGCGGAGATTCTGCGGCAGCAGTAAATCAGCTGGGCTTTGCGGACAAGATGAGCCATATTTCCACCGGTGGCGGTGCTTCCTTAGAGTTTTTGGAAGGAAAGGTATTGCCCGGTGTGGCGGCAGCTGATGATAAATAATGCGAAGTATTTTTGATTTTATCAAAATGAATAAGGAGAAAGAATAATGGCAAGAAGAAAAATCGTAGCCGGTAACTGGAAAATGAATATGACTCCCAGTGAGGCCGTAAAATTAGTGGAAGAATTAAAACCCTTAGTAGCAAGTGATGATGTAGATGTTGTTTACTGTGTTCCTGCCATCGACATCGTTCCTGTAGTAGAAGCGGTAAGAGGCAGCAATGTGGCTGTTGGTGCTGAAAATATGTACTTTGAGGATAAAGGGGCTTACACCGGTGAAATTTCTGCCCCCATGCTGGTAGATGCAGGCGTTAAATACGTTATTCTTGGTCATTCTGAGAGACGTGATTATTTCAAAGAGGATGATTCCCTTCTGAATAAGAAGGTAAAAAAGGCCTTTGAAGCAGGTCTTACCCCTATTCTTTGCTGCGGTGAGTCTCTGGAGCAGAGAGAGATGGGGGTTACTATGGATTGGATTCGTTTCCAGATCAAGTCTGATTTGGTAGGTATTACCGCCGGTCAGGTTGCTTCCATGGTTATTGCCTATGAGCCTATTTGGGCTATCGGTACCGGAAAGACGGCTACTACTCAGCAGGCACAGGAGGTATGTAAAGGGATTCGTGAGTGTATTGCCGAAATGTATGATGCGGCTACTGCAGATGCTGTACGTATTCAGTACGGCGGTTCCGTTAACGGAGCAAATGCAGCAGAGCTGTTTGCACAGCCGGATATTGACGGCGGTCTGGTAGGCGGTGCTTCCCTGAAAGCTGATTTCGGAAAGATTGTTAATTATAAATAATAGACCCTATCGTTAGAATTAGCCAACAAATCCTGCATTTTTTGTGTAAAAGAGAGATAACCCATCTCCGGCCGTAAAGAAAATACATGGCCGGGAATGGGTTATTCTTACTAAAAAGAGCCTTCTTTTTTTTATTTGTAGCCAGGCAGAGGCTATGCTATAATGGACAAAAAATATCCAGATTATTTTAAATTCTTCTGGAAAAGAAAGGAAGGTATTTACTATGGGGAAAACAAGTAATGCAGAACGTTGGCGCGTGGTAATTGGGGGAATTATCTGCCAGTTTTGTGCAGGTATGCTTTACAGCTGGAGTATCTATGTGAATCCGATTATGGAGGCAAATGGCTGGGAGAGGGGAAGTGTATCATTGACTATGTCCATTGCCACTCTTCTGATTCCGATTACCATGATACCGGCAGGAAAATTATTGCCTAAACTGGGGCCTACAAAAGTAGCGATGATTGGAGCAGTCAGCCTTACTCTGGGATTGATAATCAGTGGGCTGACAGCATCTCTTCCTCTCCTTTACCTTGGCTTTGGAGTTTTAGGAGGCATTGGTGTAGGCTTTATTTATGGAGTGCCTATTGCCACCTGTGTAAAATGGTTTCCGGATAAAAAAGGATTGATTTCCGGATTGGCAGTTGCAGGTTTTGGGCTTGGCTCCATCATTTTTGCACCGATTTGTACATCTTTAATTACCGGCCTTGGTCCGAATAAAACTTTTCTGGTGCAGGCTGCGATTACCATCGTAGGTATGCTGATTGGGGCACCATTGATGAAGGCAGCTCCCGATGGATATGTGCCGAAGGGATGGACACCTCCGACGGCAGCAAAGGGAGCAGGAACAAGCAGGGATTATACTTCGTCAGAAATGCTGAGAACCAAACAGTATTGGTTTTTGCTGATTATGTACCTGTTTGCCAATATGTCCGGCCTGATGGTCATCGGACATGCTTCTCCCATTAGTCAGGAAATTGCCGGTCTTACTGTTGTCCAGGCAGGAGCCATTGTTAGTGTGTTATCCATAGCCAATACAATCGGACGATTCTTAAGTGGAGCGGCATCAGATAAAATCGGGGCTCAGAGAGTGGTAACAATCATCTATATCATCAATGCAATTTTGCTCATTACCCTGCAGATGATGACCAGTTTTACAACGATTGCCCTGGGAATAGGAGGACTGGCAGTATGTTTTGGAGCAATGATGGGGGCATATCCATCGATAGTATTGGATTACTTTGGAGTGAAGCATTCCAGTACTAACTATGCGTTTATCTTTCTGGCATATGGAATTGGCGGCATAATCGGACCGCAGATTGCTGTTCAATCTGTAGCACGTACAGGAAGCTACAGCATGGCATTTATCATTATTGGTATTACCTGTGTTGTAGGGGCAGTAATGTCTCTGATTTCCAAGAAACCGAAAGCCAAGAAGGCTTAATAGAAAAAGGATTTTTCCAGTGTATAGGGAAAAATCCTTTTTTTGGGGGCAAAAACGACGGCAATTTTACTAGGCTGAGACTGAAAAAAAGAGGGAAATCTCACTTTTTTTACCAAAGTTTTAAAGTAACTTCCCCATGACCTGTTATTTTGTGGTATGATGGCAGACGTAGGAGGTTTATCCATGAAAGAAAGACATAAGAGGAAGGAACGCTATTCCTTTATCATGGTATCTCACACAGATAATCAAAGCCGTCAATTTTCTGTTTCGGCATCAGGACTTAAGCTTTTGGCAGGAATTTTTGTCCTTATCTGTATTGCCATAGGACTGATGATTTATCAGCTTGCGACAAGAGGGTATCGAGAATATAGACTGCAAAGCCAACTGAATGAGCATGAACAGAGAATACAGCTCTTAGAAAAGGAAAAAGCGGAATTAATCAGTGAAAAGGAAAGTCTGACTTTGGAAAATCAAAAGCTTCAGGCTGTAATTGTGCAGGAAGAAAACAGCAAGGAGAACGATAGCACAGATATTGTCTTACCCAGGTTATACCCCTCTGATGGTGTGGGAGATTTAAAAGCTACCTTTACAGAGGATGAGCCCTATCTCACCATAGGGATGCACAGAGGTGATCATGTAGTAGCTACCGGAGACGGAATTGTACGTCTGGTTGACTATGATGAGCATTATACACACAGTATAGAAATTGAACATGCCAATGGGTATATTTCACGGTATCTCTGTAATAAAGAGGTTACCATTCTGGTAAGTGAGGGAGACAGGGTTGGGGCCAGAGACCGGTTGTTTGCCATAACCACTGAGAATACTGAGCTGGATTATCAGATTATGTTGAATAATGAGGCAGTAAATCCCTTCCAGGTAATGAAGCTGGAAGGTTAATGTTTTATACAAAAGGAGGAAAATCTGATGATAGGAAAGGGTAAAGGGACAGATACTATGCCCACGCAGGAAAAAATCAGTACATTAATCGGTACGGGTTCGGTCTTTAACGGAGATTTGATTGTGCAGGATACAATAAGGATAGACGGAACGGTCAATGGTAATTGTACCTGTAAAGGAACCTTGATTTTGGGTACGGATGGAAATATTGTGGGAAATATCAATGCACAGAACGTTTTTGTTTCCGGCAAGGTAAAGGGAGACATTGTTTCCACGGGGAAGCTGGAAATCCTGTCAAGTGGACAGGTTGCGGGAGATATTTCTGCAAGAAGACTGGTAATTGATGAGGACGCTTATTTTGACGGGCGCTGTACCATGTCAAACGATAATTCCCAAAATCAGACGAATAAAATAAAAGAAAAATAATGAAATAAAGAATAAATCAGCCGGAATGGAGGAAAAGCATGGGTGGATTTTTTGCAGTAGCATCAAAAGAGGATTGTGTTTTTGACTTGTTTTTTGGAACGGATTATCATTCTCATTTGGGTACCAGAAGAGGCGGAATGGCAGTATATGGCAAGAACGGATTTAACCGTGCCATTCACAACATTGAGAATTCTCCATTCAGAACTAAATTTGAAAAAGATGTAAATCAGATGGAAGGAAATCTGGGAATCGGCTGTATTTCCGACTATGAACCGCAGCCATTGATCGTTCGCTCCCATCACGGTACGTTTTCTCTGACAACTGTAGGTAAGATTAATAATAGTGATCAGATCGTGGAAGAGTTTTTAAAAAGCGGGCATATTCATTTCCTGGAGATGAGCGGCGGTGAGATTAATGCTACGGAGCTGGTTGCGGCAATTATCAACCAGAAGGAAAATCTGGTAGAGGGAATCCGTTATGCTCAGGAATTGATTGATGGTTCCATGACT
>JBJELS010000036.1:0-3880 GCA_051879275.1 Lachnospiraceae bacterium | reverse complement strand
ATCAGATATAATTAAAAGTAAATTTAATAATAAAAAATTAAATCAAAATAAAATAAGCTTTCTTTCCCTTTGGATAAAGATGGGATTGAGAAAGCCAATGAGCTATTTGAATGCCTGGCTGATGACCTCCTATGGCTTCTGGTATCCGGATACAGTAATTAATGTGTACGGAGGCAATAGGGTTCATACCTTTACTTATGAAGAAAGCTCCTATTTCGGATTTGAGACGGAATATCCGGGAACCAGAGAAAGCAAATTCCCCTGGCTGGAGGAGCAGTACAGGAAAATGTCACTGGAAATCTATCAGCAGAGAATACCGGCAGTATCCATGCTATTTTCTCCGGGCTTCGTATTCTGGATATTTGCATTTTGTCTGGGGTTTCTGATTTGTCAAAGGAGTCTGGGGAGGATAATACCGCTGCTGCTGATTTTATTGGTATGGATGACGGTACTTTTGGGGCCCACCTATCTGGTGCGGTATGTGCTGATTCTCTGGTTTGCCATGCCTGTAATTGTAAGCAGTACAAAAGTATGGTATACTAATACGATTGCTAAGGAATAAGAAATAAGGAACAGGGATTATCGATGAATCAAAAAATAACCATCAGTCGGGGAATTCAATATGGCATTGCTGCATTTGCCCTTTTTTTGTTTTTGCTGATTTGGCCTTTGGGTTTAATAAAAAACAGAACTGTTTCCAAAAGTAATGAAGTGGTACTTAGACAGTCTGATCCTATCAGTGTGGAAAATAACGGAACCCAGATGTTCATTGCCGATGGAAGCAATTTGGCAGCAGTGGATTTGTATATTCAAAATGATATGCACGCAGAGATCATTACCTTTCGTTTATATGACGGTGCCTATCAGCAGCTTTGGGAAACCTTCTATGTGGTAGATGAGGATGCCCGGTTTCCGGGGTTTATCCGAATACCGGTGGAAATGGAGACTGAAGAGGGCTGGGAATATTATTATACGGTAGAAGGCCTGACCAGGGATTTGGTGATGTATTATGAGGATACGAATGAATCCACCTCCTTTGCCAACGGAACCTTTCTTTACGGGGGCATGGAGATGCCGGGAATTAATCTGATTGCCCGTTATCACTATTCTGAACCTTTTTCCGGGCAGATGATCCTTGTTTTTGCTCTGCTTCTGGGAGCTGCTGCTGTTCTTTTGTGGAAGCTTACGGACAAGCTGTTTGCCGGTAAGTGGGCAGGAAGAAATAAAGAAATCACCATGCAGAAGCTCCTTCAGTGGATTTGTAACCCGATCATTGGAGTGATTACGGCTGTCGCACTGTTTGCCGTTTTCCCCGGCAGGGTATTTGGAACCGGAATCCTCAACTATGGCTTTTATTACCTGGGGATTCTGCTGGCTGCAGCAGTTCTGTTCTATGGCATAAACAGGAAAAGGCAGGGGGAAGAGCCTCTGATGACGATAAAGCAGATTAAGCAGAATTGGACGGGATGGGCCATGTCAGTCTGCTTTGCGGGAGTGCTTTGGTCCTGTTATGAATATTTGAACGGACTTTACGATATTCACCACAGCTATGCTGCCTGCAAAATGTTGACCTGGATGGCATTGGCCCTGATTTTCACGTTTAAATTCACCCGGAAGGAGCTTTTGACGATCTACAACCTGATTTATCTGATTTTAGCCCCCATAGGAGGATACTTTTATGCGAAGCCTTATCAGGGGATTGAAGAGCAGGACGAGTTATATAAGCTCCAGGCCTACGTTTTGGTTGTGGGCGGCTTTGCTCTGCTTCAGCTGATTATTGCTCTGGTAAAAAAAGGAATCAGAAGAGAAAAGAGTACAGCCCGTTTATGTCCCTCCTACGCAATAGCTTTGGCAGTTACCGTGGGAATGATGGTCATTTTCAGAAACGGGCGGGAATGGCCGGTATTAATGGCCGTGGTCTTCGGAATTTTCTATCTGCGTATGTGGATGCGGGAGGACAGAGAACAGCTGCTGAAAATTTTTGGCAATGGATTGCTTTTGAACTTTCTTTATACGGTAGGCTACTGTCTTATGCATCGCCCTTACTTAAGGTTCAGACATAATCGTTACGGAATGACCTATCACACTGTTACCATGACCGGCTACTATTTAGCTCTGGTCTTGTGTGCTGTGATGGTAAGCCTTTTTCTTCGCTATTACCGGAGAAAATGCTGGGGAGAGTGCTGGAAGGAATTGAGCCTTCTGGGAATGGGTAACGTCTATCTGTTTCTGACCCTGTCCAGGACGGGCTATCTGGCGGCCTTTGTCATGGAAGTATTTATGATTGTTTTCATGGTTCTTCTCCATGAAAAGAAAAGGATAAAGGCTTTTTTCAAGGCGGCGGGCCTTACCCTGGGGGTGAGCCTCCTTTTCTTTCCGATAGTGTTTACGGCACAGAGGATTATACCGGCGGTGGTAAAGGAGCCTGTCTATTCGGAAATCGAAATTTGGGAATATACTACGGATAAAACCACTCCTGCGGATTCGGAGCTATACATCGATATCACTGCTTTCATTAAGGTGGCAAAAAATAAGCTTTTTGGCATGGATATGGGAAATATTTCCCTGTCTGAAGCATGGGAAAGATTAAGTCCGGTTTATCAGAAGGCCAGGGGGGGCTTATTGGCCAGTACAGAACCGCAAATGGAAGAAGAAAAAGACTTTTCCAATGGACGCTTCGATATTTTTCGGGAATACATCAGCCATCTGAATGCTACCGGGCATGAGGATATGGGAGTTCCTCTGGAAAACGGAGAGATTTCAAGCCATGCCCACAATACCTTTTTACAGGTGGCCCATGACCATGGTTGGATTACCGGCGCAATCTTTTTGGCGTTTGGGATATATACTCTACTCCTGGCGATTTATCGGTATAAACGGGAGAAGGAAGAACAACCCTGGATGGTTTTGACTATTGCTGTTGTTATTGCCTTTGGGGCTGCAGGAATGGTGGAATGGATTTATCATATTTGTAACCCTTTTGGATATGCCCTGATGGTGGTAGTTACGCCCCTGCTGTTTCGGGGGACTCCCAAGCTTAAACCGGGCAGCTTGCCGGGGGAAAATGGAGAGAAGCATGAATAAGCAGAAGTTTAACAGTCAGCTTTTTTATCGAAGAGCAGGTCTGATGATTTATGATGTGGCAAGTATATTGGCGGCCAGTTTTCTGGCCATCGTTATGCGTTATGAGTTTGAAATCGGCATGATTCCCTCCTACTTTCTGGAACCCATTGCCAAATCGCTGCCCTTTAATATTATCCTGACCCTTGTGATTTTTTATTTGTTTCGCCTGTATCACAGCCTATGGGCCTTTGCAGGGGAAAATGAACTGCAGAATGTGGTAGTAGCCTGTTTTCTGGCCTCTGCCGTCAACGGTATATTGCTGTTTCTGTTCAGGGTACAGCCGAAGCCGGTGCCCAGCAGTTACTACTTTATGTACGCTTTTTTGCTGATTACCTTTACCTTTGCCAGCCGCTTTTCTTATCGGTTTTTCCGAAACAAAAAGCATAAGCTGCAAAATAAAAACAATACTACCCGGGTAATGATTATCGGTGCCGGTGAAGCAGGAAATGCCATTATCAAGGAAATTGTAAGCAGCAACTATTCCACCATGTCTATTGGCTGTATTATCGATGATGACAGTAAAAAATGGGGAAGCTTTATTCAGGGAATCCGGGTGGCCGGTGGCCGGGATAAAATTCTGGAATGCGTAGACCTATACGGGATAGACGAGATTTTTATTGCCATACCTTCTGCTTCTAAAATGGTTATCCGTGAAATTTTGGAAATCTGTAAGGAAACGGAATGTAAGCTGAGGTCACTTCCCGGCATCTATCAGCTGGTAAACGGAGAAGTAAACGTCAGCCAGCTGAGGGACGTG
>JBJELS010000035.1:0-3897 GCA_051879275.1 Lachnospiraceae bacterium | reverse complement strand
AGCTTGAGCTGCCGATAGAAGTTCAGAAAGCAAAGCTTTTGGGAGAAGATATTCATCGGTGGAGTGTCCAAGAAGATAAGGTGCTTCTGCAGATAAAGGATGAGAAGGGAAATGGCTATGCCTTCCATAAAATTCACGGGATGCTTTGGGGGATATATGAAGAAGGAGAGGAGCTTTTGACAGAGCCGATGAGACTGTCAGTATGGCGGGCGCCTACAGATAATGACAGACGCATTAAGGAAGACTGGGGACTCTATGAGGACAATATCCGGGCATGGAATTTGAATCGTATGTTCCACAAATGCTATGAGATGAACTGGGAAAGAATGGGGGATGAGATAGAAATCACCGTACGGGGCAGCCTTGCGGGGATAAGCAGAACACCGATACTTACCTACACAGCCCGGTATCGGCTGACAGGCAGCGGATGGTTGAAGGTCGGTGTACATGCTAAGGTGGGAAGCAGGGTAGTATGGCTTCCACGTCTGGGATTTCAGCTTTCCTTACCCTACTCCATGGAGAAAATGGAGTATTTCGGAATGGGACCGGGAGAGAATTATCAGGATCTCTGCCATTATACGCAAATGGGGAAATACCGTTCTACAGCAGCACGGGAGTATGTCCCCTATATTAAACCCCAGGAGCATGGTAACCATACCCACGTCAAATATCTGAAGGTATGGGATGAAGAAAAAAAGAAGGGGATACAGATTGTGGCTGACACAGAGCTGGAATGCCAGGTGCTCCATTATACGGCCGAAGAGCTGTCCACAAAAAATCATCGGCATGAGCTGCAGGAAAAAGGGACGAATGTACGACTGGATTATCGGGTGAGTGGAATTGGCTCTGCAAGCTGTGGGACAAAGCTTATGGAAAAATACCGTTTGTCGGAAAAGCAGATGGATTTTGCTCTATGGATAAAATGGGGAATGGAGAAGAAAAACGATGAGACAATGGAAGCTTAGGTATGACAGTCCCGCGACGCGCTGGACTGAAGCGCTGCCTCTGGGAAATGGGAGCCTGGGAGCAATGGTTTACGGAGGCTGTTCGCAGGAGAGAATAGCCCTTAATCTGGATACCCTATGGTCCGGCTGCGGAAGAGAAAAGGGAAATCCCGGAAAGGCTGACTGGGAGAAAATACGCAGACTTCTGTTTATGCACCGCCATAAAGAAGCGGAGGAGCTGATTCAAAAGGAGGTGCTGGGAGACTGGACAGAAGCCTATTTGCCGGCAGGGGATCTTTGGCTCAGGCTGGAAACACAGGAGGATAAAGCCAAGGAATATCTTCGGGAACTGAATTTAAATGAGGGACTTTACCGCAATGTATTTACTGTGGATAATCACAGCTTTCAGAAGGAGATTTTCACCAGCCTTAAGGAGAAGCTTCTGGTGGTTTGCCTGTGGAGTACGCAAAAAATTCCCTTCGATGCAGAGGTGAGTCTGACCAGTCCTCTGAAATATGAAATAGAAAAAGGGGAGAGGCCGGGGCAGCTTGTTCTATCCGGTCAGGCGCCCTCATATGCGGCGCCCATCTATTATTCCTGTGAAGAACCCATCCGCTATGATCAGGAGGGGCTGCGCTTTGGTTTGAGGCTCTCCCTGTGTACAGAGCAGGGTGAGATTATCGCAGAGTCAGGTAAGCTTAAGGTCAGGGGAGCAACAAAGCTTACCATCTATCTTGCCGGAGATACCAATTTCAGTGCTGAGGAAGAGGATTATATCCGTAAGGATGAGCATTGGGAAAGAGCGCTGATGGAAGCCGTAAGACGGGGAGAGGAAAAAGGAGTTGAGCAGCTGAGGCGAGAGCATATACAGGAACATCGGAGCTATTTTGAACGGATGGAGCTGGAGCTGGGTGAAGCTGGTGAGGAGCAGGAAAAAAACGGTTGCCGAACGTTTGGCTGACTATGGAGAAAATAAAAAGGATCAGGATCTGCTTGCCTTAATGTTTCATTACGGAAGATATCTGCTGATTGCTTCCTCTGCACCGGGAAGCCAATGTGCAAATCTGCAGGGGATATGGAATCAATGTCTCAGGGCACCCTGGAGCTCCAATTATACGGTGAATATTAATACCCAAATGAATTATTGGATGGCAGAAAGCTGCAATCTGAGTGAATTTCACGGCCCTTTATTTGAACTGATTCAACGGGTGGAAAAGAAAGGGTATAGAACCGCTGAGTCCCTTTATCAGCTGGAGGGCTGGGTAAGCCATCATAATATTGATTTGTGGGGACATTCCACTCCTGTGGGCTATTACGGACAGGACAGTCTTCCCAGTGTATACTCCATGTGGAACATGAGCTCAGCATGGCTGTGCAGACATTTATGGGAGCATTATCAGTATACATTGGACAGAGATTTTCTGGAAAACAGAGCTTATCCTGTCATTGAGGGAGCAGTGAAATTTTACCTGGGTTATCTTTGTCCTTACGAAGGCTACCTGGTAACGGTTCCCTCCACCTCCCCGGAAAATCTGTTTCTGGATGATCAGGGTGAGGCCCACGCAGTTACCGTTGCTTCCACTATGGATATCAGTATATTGAAGGAGCTGTTTTCCAATTATATCCGCATATGCTCTATTTTGCAGAAGGAGGGAGTAAAGGAAAAAGCAGAGGAAGCACTGGGGAAGCTTCCGCCCTATCGATTGGGAAAATACGGACAGCTGCAGGAGTGGTATTGGGATGAGGAAGAGGCAGAGGTGAATCATCGGCATGTTTCCCATTTGTATGGCCTGTATCCTTCAGATACGATTCGAGAGGAAGAACTGAAAAAGGGCTGTGAAATAACCCTTAACCGGAGGGGGGATGAGGGAACCGGATGGTGCCTGGCATGGAAGGCCTGCCTCCACGCCAGATTGGGGAATGGAGACAGGGCATTGGAATTGTTGAATAATCAGATGCGCCTGACCGATGAGGAAGAAGTCAGTACAAAAGGGGGAGGAACCTACAGCAATCTCTTTTGCGCCCATCCCCCCTTTCAGATTGACGGTAATTTTGGTTATACAGCAGCCATCGTGGAGATGCTGATGCAAAGCGATGAAGACAAGATTGTTCTTCTTCCGGCAATTCCCGACAAATGGCAGAAAGGAAGGGTAAAGGGGCTTAAGGCAAAGGGAGGCTTTACAGTGGACTTTTCCTGGGAAAACGGCAGGGTAAACCAGCTGAAAATCGTGGCCGGAGAAAAGTCCCGGCTTTTGGTTGTTTATAACCGGAAAGAGGAACAGATCAGTTTTGATGATCAAAAAGTATATACCCTGTATTAATCCTCAGCAGCACAGCAGCTATACCCATATCGGGTATTTTAAGCTTTGGAATAAAGCCTATTGACTGAGAATCAGTCATAAATGGATTCAGCATCCCACTCGATGATATTGCCGGTGGATGCATCAATCTCAAATTCATATTCCATGGCATTATAAATGATTTTGCCCTCATAGACCATTCTTCCGTCATCATAATCCGTATAGATGCGGATATGACTTTCCGTTGCTCCGCTTACTCGGGCTAAAGCAGTCTGTTTTGCCGTTTCGATGCTTACTGCTGCAGTTCCTGCTGAAACGGCTGGAGCTGCAGGAGACTGCTGCTTGGGAGTATAATTGCTTTCCATATCATAGTCATAGCTTAAGATGGCTCCGGTAGAGGCATTAATCTCATAATCGTATTCCGTATTACCGGCATAAAATTCGGTGTCATAAATCCATCTTCCATCATCAAACTCCAGTTTGGCATAGGAAAACTGGACATTGGCAGAGCTTACACCGGCATGATTCATAGCGATTTCCAGGGCCCTGGCTTCTCCGATATAGGAGGTTGAAGCCTGAGAGGCATTCTGGTTTTGATTGGCCTGATTCGCCGGTGTGCCGGCGGGAGTGGCCTGTGTAGTGGCATCTACAGG
>JBJELS010000034.1:0-3917 GCA_051879275.1 Lachnospiraceae bacterium | reverse complement strand
GGAAAAGAGTGCCGGAATCCAGGCGATTGAAGCACGGAACAAGGCTAAAATGGAGATAGTTTTCAACAGGGAGAAGAAGGCCCTGCAGAGTAAACGTAATGCGATGTCCATTGCCACAGATTACTATCAGACCATGAATAAGGTGAAGGTTGTATCTCCGCAGTTTCTGGATAAGAAGAAATAAGAATGGATAAATTGACATGAAGAAAAGGTATATCCACGGAAGGATAACAGAGGCTTCCGCGGATATACCTTTTCTTTTCACATACCATGAAGGGCTTATTTATTCTGCTTTATCGCCAAAGAAGTAACCGAAGCGCCGGGCAATAGCCTGAATACCCTTTTCGTTCAAATGGTAGTCATCAACCAGATATTCATCACGAGTGTCCACAGTAATTACGCCATAATACAGATCAACATAGGAGACACCATTATTTAAAATTACATTCATCTGATAGTTTAGGTAATCAGGAATAGTGCCGTTTCCTAAATTATGGATATCTCCATCCACATAAAAGTTATCAATCGTTTTTCCGCAGGCAGGAGTGGAGAGGATTACGGTACGGATATGGGGCCATTTAGCTTCAATCAATTCCAAAGAGGCATTAAGGGCACCGCTCCAGGTCTGCAGATTACTGTCATTGTTGGGATCGTATAGGGGACGATGGTCGATGTAATCGCTTAAATCGTACATAATAATCAGCATATCTACAGTAGAAAAATCCAGTTCCTTAAGAAGATTAACCGATTGTACAGCTTCTTCGGAAAGGGCAGCAGCAGCGCTTTCCATTGTGGAAAAATCACCCTGGGTAACAGCCTCGGCAATGGCATACAGACTGACTCCATCATTGGGATAATCCGGGTCATACACCTGGTTTTTCAGCGATTGAAAGGAATCGGCGAAGGAGGCGTCATAGGCCACGCCGCCTACCTGATTGGCCAAAGCCTGTGCAAGCCCTGTTTCTGTCTTGTTGTCGGAAAAAGGGGAATTTCCCAGACAAAGGATAGTGGTTACTCCATCATCCACAAAACCCTCCAGCCTGGAAGAGCTTAAGGGCTGGATATGATCCATGGTTTCCACATCAAATTCTGAGGTATCCTCATTGGGATCATAACCGGAGTCTTCTCCTTTATTCCAAATCATTAACTTGACAATGGCAAAAACAAATAAAATCAGAATGACAATAAAAAAAACAAGATGAAAATTTATTTGAAATTTCTTTTCCCGGTTTTCCATAGAAAGATCCTTTCTTAAAATATCTTCAATTACTTGCCAAAGAGACGGCCTTAAGCTACTATACATGATAGAGGAAAAAAAGTCCACTTTTCCTGAAAATATTAAGAATTTTTTCAGATATGGAGAGGGAATGAAGAATAAAGCATCTTTAAAGCAGCTGCTTCTTTTACAGGGAGCAGTAATCATCTATACCTTATCCGGCATCATGGCAAAGCTGGCCTCTTCTTCAGAAGGGGCTTTTGGTCTGCTTCTTTTTTTCGGATTAGATCTGTTTTTTCTGGGGATATATGCCCTGGCCTGGCAGCAGCTGATTAAACATCTGCCCCTGTCGGTGGCCTATGCCAACCGTGCTATGGCTCTGCTGTGGTCGGCTCTATGGGCAAAATTATTCTTTCGGGAAATTATGGGAATAAAGCAGATGGTGGGAATTGGAATGGTAATTTTCGGGATTCTCATGGTTAACAGCCGGGAAAGGATGAAGGAGGAAAAATGAAGGAAGGATATTTTCTTTTGGCCCTTTGTTCCGTCTGCATCGCCTCCGTTTCACAGATTTTACTGAAAAAGGGGGCAGGGAAGGAATATACCTCAAGACTGAGGGAATACCTGAATGGATATGTGGTGGGCGGCTATGGACTGCTTTTTATTTCCATGGTTTTGACCATTGGAGCCTATAAGCATCTTTCTTATCTGACGGTTCCTGTGGTAGAGGCTCTGGGCTATGTACTGGTTCCTCTGCTCAGCTATCGAATCTTCGGGGAAGAAATTTCATCCCGAAAGGTGTTGGGAATCCTGTTTATTCTGGGAGGTATTTTCATCTATTATTTTTAGGAACGGATCAAATACTCTGACCGGTGGGAATAAGCTCCCGATACCACTTATTATACTTATACATCCGATAGGTAGTACAAAGCTCTTTTAGGGAGGCCTCATTATTACACAAATCTGTAAGTAAAAGACGTTCAGCTGCCGATAAATCTATATATTCCAGATAGGTCATCTGCAGCTCGGTCAGAGTACAGCTGCATCTGGGGCAGAATATCTTATGACCGTTTAACAAATGAATACGTTTACAATTTTTACAAAAATGAACATACATCATGGCATATTTCCTCTTTTTCTGATAGCTGTTTCAATTTTGGCAGATTCTGCGATAAAGCTCAACCGGTTTTCATCGTGAATATTCGCCATAAAATGCCAATTTCTTTCTAAGGTTGAAAGAATCGAGGGATAGTGCTATAATGGTACCGGTTTACATAAAGAAATTTCCTGAAGATGACCCTATATTGTACGGGAGGAATACATGAGAAAAATTTTTAATCGAAAAGAAATGGAAGAAGAAAGGGATATGGAGCTGGATGTCATCGATTTGGATGAGACCTCCGGTTGGTCCAGACTGGATATTGCCCATGAGATGAAGCAGCAGATGGAGGCTGAACCGGATCTGGAGGAGATCGGGCTTCGTGCAGAGAGTGAACCGGACCCGCAGGAAAGAGAACTCCAGGCAGAGACTGAAGCGGATCAGGAAGAAGAGTTGGAATATCTGAGTATGGAAGAAGAGGAAGAGGAGGAAGAGACGAGCACCCTGTCTTCCGATAGAATTTCCGACAAGAGAAAAAAAAGCAGAAAGGGCAGCACCGGATTTTTATCCCGCATCAATACCATGGACATGGTAATGGCGGGAACGGGGCTGGTTATTCTAATAGTATCCATAGTGACAGGACTTGCTTTTTTAGGGAAGCGGACCACTAACCAGCAGATTGAAGCCCTGGCGCCTATTGGGGAACAGCTGGAGACCGTAGGGATTATGGGGAAGGATACGCTTCTGGCTGTTGCAGATGCTCACAAGGCTATGCAGGCGGCAGCCCAGATAGAAGAGGAGCTGCAGAAGGAGTACGAAGAGGAAGAGCTGTCTGCAGAGGTTCAGGTAAGCATGCAGCTGACCTCTGTACAGAAGGATTTGAAAATAAAATTTGTAAACAGTAAAACCGGAAAGCTGGTGGGAAATGTACAGTTTGAGGTTAAGATTACGGAGCCGGGAGGGAAATCCTATACGCAAAAGGATGAGGATAAGGATGGTATCATCTATTTGACCAATCTGGAGCCCGGAAGCTATAAGGTAGCCATGCTGGAATTGGCGGATATGGGAGATTTAAGCTTCAGTACGGCGACTGAGACCATCAAAGTAAAGGAGAACATCGACTATCAGAAAATAGATGTGTCCAATGAGATTAAAAGTGCCAGTGAAGTCAATGTGGCCAAAGAGGATACGGCTGCCAAGGTGGAAACGGAGGCAACCTTGACGGACACGGTAGAATGGGTGGAATCTACCAAAACAGAAATAAGCGCAGAATTTACTTATGTTCAGATCAATAAAAGTGATATAGCAGATCCGGCTACAACAGCCAGCATAAGCATGGTAAAAAATCTCTGGCTGGCTTCGGCGCCAAGTGAGGGAGGCGATACACAAGAGCCTCCTACAGAAAATCCGGATGAAGAAAAAGAGACCGGGACGGAATCCCCGGAGACTTCCGAGCCGGGTTCAGAAGAGCAGAAGCCGGAGACAATTGCCGTGACGAAGGTGGATTTAAGTCAGACCAGCCTGAGTCTGGAGGAAGGAAAAACCGTAAATCTGGTTGCAACAGTCAGCCCTGACAACGCAACTGACAAGACTGTCACCTGG
>JBJELS010000033.1:0-3943 GCA_051879275.1 Lachnospiraceae bacterium | reverse complement strand
ATGGACTGATTAAAAAGGATTACAGTGATGAATATCTGGTGGATGGGGCAGTATTCAATAAGGAGTTATTTTTTGAATGAATGGTAAGATGAGAAGATTAATGCAAGTGATAATTCTCATAGGAATGGGTTGCTCTACATTATTTTTAGGCCAAAAGAAGATGGTGGATACAATGGCAGAAGAGATGGTTAGTTTAGCAATAAAAGAGAAGATGATACAAGAAAAATCCGATCATACAAAGATGATGGAAGAAAAAGAGGACATTTTAGTTCAGGAAAAGACAATAGACTTGCCGGAAATGGAGTGGGGACTCTTCATAAGTACAGAGTTCAGTTGGGGAGCATCAGGATCAAAGGCCAAAAGATATGCTATTTATGGAGATTTTACAAAGACAAAAAAACAGGCAGAAGATACCTATTTTGCTTTGTGTGAAAAAATACTTGGCAGAAAACCTGAACTGGCGGATCATACGGACTGGGAAGAAGCGAATAGAGGATATGAGTATCAAATGGAATGGGTAGAAATCATGGATGAACATATTGTTGACTGTTCTATTGACCTGAATCAAATCGTCAGCTGGAAAAGAAATGATTTTTTGTCGGAATATGGGGATGCGATATGGTATGAGAATGGGGAACGAATGCTAGAAAGGAAAGAAAGTTATATTTATGACAGAAATCTAGTTTTAAATACAATAGATACAAAAAATACGCTCATAGAATTTAAGACAGTAATAGAGGAAGTATTACAAGAAAATTTTGGGCCATACCATGATATATACTACAGTAGACCGGTATGGGAGATAGACACATCAGGAGAGGTTATGGCGGTAGTAAATGGAAAAGAGGGAGAGGCTGATGGGATATATGTATATTCAGTGAACTCTTCAAAAAATTTGATGTATGAACTACCAATTCCTGTAGATGAAGCAAAGTGGCCAATACAAGTATCCCAGATAAAAGGAGATATTCATGGGGGCTGGATAATATATACATATGGATATGAAACTTTTCGTATGAAATATCCGAAAGGAGAAAGCGAAAAGCTGGGTGAGTATATGTTTTCTGCAAGTTATTCTCCGGATGAAAAATATTTAGTTTACTGTACTGGAAATGAAGCCATGTGGGATTCATGGACAATCTGGGCTGGCATAGACGAAACAATGATTAAAAATTATGTTGAACCCATGAAGGAAGAATGGGAAAAAATCCCTCAAGGATGGTATGTGATTGATGTGGAGACAGGGGAGAAAAGCTATATTCCTGTGCCACATTGGAAATACGATACAGATCGTCCTCTGGTTGGAGGACGTTGTATCTGGATAGAGAAGGATAAGCTGATGGAACTGTTGGAGATGGAGTAATCAAGGAGGAGGTTAGGGTATGGATTACTATCAAATTCTTGGTATAGATGAGCAGGCAACAGAGGAGCAGATTAAACAGGCTTATCGAAAGCTGGCAAAACAATATCATCCCGATTTACACCCGGGTGATGCTAAGGCAGAAGCCCGATTCAAGGACATTGTGGAAGCTTATGAGATTTTAGGAAACAGTAAAAAGCGAAAAGCATATGATGAAAAGCGAAAAAAAGCTTCCGAAGTGAGGGCAAAGAAAACAAGAACGCAGACCACTGCACCGGAAATGGGCATACAAAATTTTACCAAACATATGGAAAGTTATTTTGGCTTTGCTTTCTCTGGTGCAGCGGAAAGCAAAAAGACGAATAAGGAAAATAAACAGCAGGGTAATCCCTTGGATATGACAAAGATGTTTGAAGGCTTTATGGGAATCCGATAGCCCTGGCTGTATGGATAGATGGATAAAGGATAGCGTGAAAATTTCCGATTTTCACCTTCTTATTTAAGCAGTATCACAAGCATAGCTTGTGATATGCATGGGGATTAAAATGATGAACCGAAAAATAACACTTGATTTACTCATACTGATTTCCTCCTTAACCGGATTAATCCTTTCTTATCTTTATCAGGAGGATGGAGTGAAACGAGACAGCAGTCTGCTTCTATTGGGACTTATTTTTCTGGGAAGCTTAGGGTTAGTGGCTTTGGACAGACGAAAATGGGCAGGTGCACAGGAGCGGAAGGGAGAGAAAGGGATAACACAGCTGCTTCTTCTGGGGGAAGAAGGAAATGTGACCGATACCTGGGATATTTACGGAAAAACTTCCATAGTTTTTGGCCGAGATGAAGGAGACTTTCAGGTAGATATCAATTTAAAATTTACCGATTATGGTTCAACCGTGGATGGGGAGCATGCAGTAATGAACTATTGCAATGGCTGCTGGTATATTGAAGATTTGGACAGCGAAAATGGGACCAGGATTCAGCCCATGGGGGAAGAACAAAAGTACAGAGTGTCCTCTAAGGAACCCTGCAGGGTGGAAAGAGGAGATATCATTTACATTGGCCTTGCTCCGGTAAAATTACGGTAAAGATTTTTGCAGGGAGAAAAGATAGTTTAAGGCAGAATAATGAGAGGAGCAGGAGAAGAAGATGAGTAATTTGACCAGATGCCAGAATGGACATATGTTTTCCACAAGACGATACGGAACCATATGCCCTTATTGTAACGTGGAAACTGCTACCAGAGAAAGACGGGAAACAGGACAGACCGATACAGAGCTCGAAGAATCTTTGTTTTTACAGGAGGAACATCCGGTCTGCGGCTGGATCGTCTGTGTGGCTGGACCCCGTAAGGGAAAGGACTATAAAGTAAGGGAAGGAAAAAATTTTGTGGGAAGGGCTGATGACATGGATATCCAGATTCTAGGGGATAATAAGATTTCCCGGAGAAACCATTGCGTCATTGTCTATGATGTCAAGCAAAATAACATGGTCATTCTGCCGGGAGACAGTAATGGACTGGTGTATCTGAATGAAGAAGCAGTTTATACCCCAATGCCCCTTAAGGAATTTGATATGCTTGAGCTGGGAGACAGTAAGTTTTTGTTCATTCCCTTTTGCGGAGAGCATTATCGGTGGGAATAGGGGGAGAGGAAAGGATGACCATACAGGAAGGCTTATTGTTCTTCATTTATCTTTTTCTGCTGGTGCTGATTGCTCTTCGGTTTCTACTTCCGGATAAGGGAAGGGTAGCAAGACGGATTCAGGTGGGAAAGGCCATGACCATAGGAGACCGGCAGGTACAGGAGGATAATTATGGGATGTGCCAGACCAGAGAGGGATTTCTGGCGGTTCTGGCAGATGGTATGGGAAAGGGCTATGGGGGAAAGGTGGCTTCTTCCCTTGTGGTGGATACCTTTCGGGAACTGTTTTCGGATTACCGCAGTGTGGAGAATCCAGCCTATTTTCTGGGAAAGGCTTTTCATCTTGCCAATGCCCGGATTTTGGAACAGCTGGAGGAAGGACAGACAGGAGCCTGTGCAGCAGCCATACTGATTCGGAATAAGCGACTGTACTATGCTCTGGCAGGAAACGTCAAGGTGGCTCTCTTTCGTGGAGACAGCCTAATTCCCTTATCCAGCGGTCATACCATAGACCGGCTGGCAGAGGATAAGTACAGGCAGGGAAGGATTACCAGAGAAAGTGCCCTAAGACTCTTGGAAAAGAAACGGCTGTATAACTATCTGGGGCAGGATGGCTTTCAGGAGATTGAATTTTTTGATACCCCCATCCCTTTGCAGTCTAAAGATGTGGTGGTACTCATGAGCGATGGACTCTATGAGGGCTTAAGCTGGAAGAAGATAGAAGAGGTTTTGGAAGAAAAGGGAAGCTGTCAGCAGAAGGCCTTTGCCCTAGTGGAAGCTATTAATACCACTCAGTCATTGCATAAAGATAATGCCAGTGTTGTTCTGGTTGAGGGAGTAGATTGAAAAATAAGCTTGATAGCTTATTTTTCAATCCGGGATTTGTGCCGAAGCGTCACAAATCCTTTGATCGCAGAGCCGAATCTGAAATTCGGCTCGC
>JBJELS010000032.1:0-19545 GCA_051879275.1 Lachnospiraceae bacterium | reverse complement strand
AAAAAAGCCTCTTGAGACTGCTTGAGATAAGCGGACTCAAGGGGCTTTTCCAATTCAGTGATAATAGCGGAATACGCCAAATACCTTTCCCAGAATCTGACAATCCCTAACAATAATGGGCTCCATGGTATCATTCTCAGGCTGCAGACGAATATGTCCTTCTTCCCGATAAAAGGTCTTCACGGTGGCGGAATCATCGATCAGAGCTACAACAGTGTCTCCATTTTTTGCCGTATTGCAGCACTGTACAAAAATCTGATCTCCGTTAAATATTCCGGCATTAATCATGGAATCTCCCTTAACCTTAAGTACAAAAGAGGGCTCTCCGTGAGGAATGATCTCAGCGGGAACGGGAAAATAGGAATCAATATTCTCTTCAGCCAAAATAGGCGTTCCCGCAGCTACGATGCCGATAACCGGAAGACTGGCCGTTTCTGTGCGCACCATCTGGAAATTATCATCGCAGATTTCGATAGCTCTGGGCTTAGTAGGATCCCGACGGATATATCCGTTCTTCTCCAAAGTCTCCAAATGGGAATGGACAGAAGAAGTAGACTTCAGATTAACCGCTTCACAAATCTCTCTGACAGCAGGAGGATATCCCTTATTCAATATCTCATCCTTAATATAATTTAATATTTCCTGCTGTTTTGCAGTAATTTTTCCATTTGCCATGAAACTTATCCCCTTATGAATTAATCTAATAAGTAGAGTATAACAAAGAAAAGAAAAAAAAGCAAACATATATTCCAAATATTTGTTCGATTTTTTTCTGTTTTCCTATTGACACCAGAATATTTGTTCGATATAATTCATATACAGAACAGTTGTTCGTGCTTATGGAGGATGATGATTATGATACAGAAGAATAGAGAGAAGAGTAACCGATTCACCAGACAGAGCCGGAAGAAGAGAAGAGTCCAATTCAATAGGATTTTGGGTCTGGCTGTTTTTTCTTTTATTTTAATTGCTGCCTTATCCATAGGCTGCTTCGGCACATGGTCCCAGGCCAGGGATATGGATAGGCCTCAGAGCTATAAATACTATACCAATATTGAAGTCCAGTATGGAGAGACTCTTTGGGATATTGCATCCAGATACTGCGGAGACTCTTATCTGAATTATGATGCCTACATTAATGAGGTTATGATCATTAATCGTATGGCTGAGCCAAAGCTTACTGCCGGAAGCTATTTGATTGTACCTTACTTTTCCACCGAATTTATACAATGATATGGGGAAGAAAGCGATAATACTCAAGGCTCCCGCAGCTTAATCGTTTTAGCTGCCTTACGCTTATTTTCATCCTTTTGGGCGGCATAGTGCTTTCTGGTGGTATTGACATCTTTATGCCCCAGTACATCTGCCACCAGATAGATATCCCCTGTTTCCTGATAGAGGTTTGTTCCGTAGGTGCTTCTCAGCTTATGGGGAGTGATCTTTTTCAGGCTGGTAACCAATCCGGCATATTTTTTTACCAGATTCTCCACACTTCTTACGGTTATTCTGCGATTCTGAAGGGACAGAAACAGGGCATCTTCATGTCCCGTCTGGGGGATGATCCGTTGCCTCTGCTCCAGATAATTTAATAATGCAATCTCAACCTCATCACCGAAATAGACAACATCCTCATAGCCTCCTTTACGCCTTACCTTCACACCTAAATTATCAAAGTCTACATCATGAATATTCAGTCCTACACATTCAGAAACACGAATCCCCGTTCCCAGCAGGAGGGTAAGGATGGCTAAATCTCTGATTTTTGTCTTTGCATGATATTCAGCCTGTTTTTGGGTTAATTTAGTGCCTTCCTCCACCTGATCCAAAAGGATGGCAACCTCATTGGGATCAAGGCGTATAATTTCCTTAGAGTGGAGCTTTGGCATGGCTACTAAGGATGCAGGATTCGTTTTAATTAATTCATTGCGAAAATAAAAATTATAAAAGCTTCTTAAAGAAGCAAGCTTTCTACTTTTTCCTCTTTCCTCATTGGTTACATCAATTTTTTTCGCTTCTTCATTTTCCTTACTATATAAGGAAAGATATTCCAGATAATCTTCAATATCCTCTCTGGAAACAGCATCCAGGATATCCAGAGAATAATCGGTGATTTCCATGGTTTTCCCTAAAGGATGATGGGTATGCAGGTATTCAAAAAACACCCCCAGATCATAAGCATAGGCAATTTTGGTTCTGCTCCCATAAAGGTTATCCTTTGCCCGAAAAAACTGCCGGCAGAAGGAAGGGAGCTTATCCAGCATATCCCGAAGCTTACGAATATTATCTTTATTCAATTCGTCATGATAATTAGTGGAGTGTTCCATATTTCCCATTTCCTCATTTCCAGTGTATAATTTTAATTCAGCAGATTTATTATATCACAAACTTCATACCAAATCTTGAAGATTTTATCAAAATCATTTAGAATAAAAACAGCATATAGAAGTGATAATATGTTTAATGGTGCATAAGAGGAGGAGAGTAGTTTGAAATTTCGTTGGGACAAAAAATACTTATATTGGGGACTTACTGCTTTTGCCGTTCTGTTAGGCTGTATCGGAGTAATATATTTCCTGTTTAACGGTTCAAGTATTAAATCCAATCTTAACCAGATTATCCGTATTCTGATGCCTATTATCGATGGCCTGATTATTGCCTATTTATTGGCGCCTCTTGTTAATCTCATTGAAAAAAAGCTGCTTTATCCGCTTTATGAAAAGCTGAAGATTCAAGTAGATAATAAACTGATTGGCCGCACACGGATTTATTCCATTTCTCTTACCTTTTTATTGGTTATTTCCCTGCTATACAGCTTTATCCAATTTGTAGTTCCTCAGGTCTATGAAAGCATCATCAGTATTATTGGTCAATTACCCACCTATTACAGTAATGTAATTTTGGCTTTAGACAAGCTGTTTAGCCAGAATCCTCAAATGGAAACCTATGTGATGAATGCTGTCAGCCAGTTTTCCAATTTAAATCAGAATTTATTAAGCAATTTGAATACCATAATACAGACACTTTCACAAAGCGTAATTTCCTTATTCAGAGTAGCGCTGAATCTGATTGTAGGCTTTATTATTTCCATTTATTTATTGTTCAGTAAGGAACGCTTTATTGCCCAGGGAAAAAAAATTATCTATGCCTGCTTTGAACGAAGTACAGCCAATAATTTGATTTCCGATTTTAAAATGATTAATCGTACCTTTGGTGGGTTTATCAGCGGAAAAATCCTGGATTCCATTCTTATTGGTATACTTTGTTATATTTGTATCAGTATTATCGGAACTCCTTATCCCTTATTGGTCAGTGTGATTGTGGGTGTAACCAATGTTATTCCTTATTTTGGGCCCTTTATCGGGGCTATACCCAGTGCAATATTGATTCTAATGGTAGACCCGTTGGAATGCGTTTATTTCGTAATCTTTATTCTGGTTCTGCAGCAGTTTGACGGGAATATACTGGGGCCCAAGATATTGGGAAATTCCATTGGAATATCCGCATTCTGGATTATTTTTTCCGTAACGGTATTCGGAGGCTTATTCGGTGTACTGGGAATGGTAATTGGCGTCCCTGTATTTGCCGTGATTTATAACCTGTTTAACCGATATGTAAGGAAGAGACTGAGAGGAAAAGGATATCCGGTAGACACAGAGTATTATAAGAGTATTGATAAAATGGAGGAATAAAACTTCACAAAACAAAAAGCCGACACAACTATTCGTTAAACTGTTCTTTTGCGAATAGTTGTGTCGGCTTTTCTATCTACTCTTTTTAGCAGACCATATACTTAATACCCAAGATTTTCATTAATCAGAATCACTTCATAATCTGCACCGGTAGGCTTGGACAGAAAAACGGTCAGTCCACGGCAGATTCTTTCCGGACTGTTGCAATCATAGCATTTGTCCCCTTTAACCGCACAGGGCGTTTTGCGTTTCAGTCGCTGGCAGTTTAAAGGTGCAGCCACATTGCGTGCCCGATAAAGAGCCTGTTCATAATCAGGTGCAATCTTATTTGCCCCCACCACAAGATAGACCTTCTTAGGCCCATAAAGAGTTGCTGAAACGCGGTTACAGGTACCGTCGATATTAATTAATTCCCCGGTTTGGGCTACACCATTTAAGGAAGAAAAATAGATTTTAGCCCGATGGGCAAGCTCACGCATTTCCTGATCACTTTTGTCCGGTAGGGGCTTCCAGGGCCAATAAATCTGATTTTCCTTACTTAATTCTTCATACAGTCCCATTTCCTGTATGGTAACAGAACCGCCGATACCGATTTCCTCTCCCTTAAGGGTTTTGGATAAATATTCCACTGCTTCTGCAGAGGTCTCAAAGCAGGAAACCTGAAAGCCCTTTTTCTCCAGATTTCCTTTTAAAACAGTAAAATCCATCTTCTTTTCCTCCGTATAGACACCTGGTTTCTACCCATCAATCCAATTAATTGGATTAACGATTATTTTCAAAATTTTCCACTGCCTGAATAATCAGCTGTATACTGCCGTCTATTCCATATTTAGAACTGTTAATGCATAAATCATAGCTGTCAGCCCTTCCCCATTTCTTGGAAGAATAATAATTATAGTAGCTTTGACGCTGTTTATCCTTCTTTTTTATCATTTCTCTGGCCTTTTGCTCAGAAACATCATACTTTTTCATAATCCGCTTAACTTTTTGTTCTTCATTTCCGTAGATAAACAGATTCAGACAATTTTTATATTCACTTAAGGCATAATCTGCACATCGGCCTACAATAACACAGGGAGCCTCGTCAGCCATTTTCTTAATGGTATCAAATTGTGCCAGAAAAACCTTATGACTGATTGGCATATCCATAAAGGAGGAAGCATTGTAGCCAAAAGAATAGGTATCCATAACCAGATTATATAAGAAGGAATTGGTAGGCCTCTCGTCATGGCTTTCAATCATCTCCTGGCAAAAACCACTTTCCTTTGCCGCTCTGGTTAATAACTCCTTGTCATAGCATTTAATGCCGAAATATTCAGCTACCTTCTCTCCTATTTCACGGCCACCGGAGCCAAATTGTCTTCCGATTGTAATGATTGTATTCATTCACAACACCACCCTTTGTTAAATTATGTAAACATTTTACACAATTCAAGCAAAAAATTCAATCTTTTTATGAAAAGTGCTGTAATTTCATCAACAGATTTTCAAAATATTCCGGAAGCTCTGCTTTCGTTTCAATGTAGCGGTTATCTTTTGGATGAGAAAAGCCCAGAATATAGGCATGAAGGGTTTGTCCCTGAAGATGAAAGCGGTTTTTGGTATCTCCATAGAGCTCATCTCCTAAAAGGGAATGTCCCATAGAGGACAGATGCACACGAATCTGGTGAGTTCTTCCGGTTTCCAGACGACATTCAATATAGGTGGCATTATTCAGCCTTTCCAGAACCTTTACATGGGTAACTGCAGGCTTTCCGTTCCGCTGATTCACTGCCATTTTTTTTCGTTCAATGGGATGACGTCCGATTGGTGCATCAATACGGTATTCATCCTCCTTAAGGATTCCCATACAAACTGCCCGGTAGCAGCGTGTAATGGTATGCTCCTTCAGCTGCCGGGCAATGGATTCATGAGCCAGATCATTTTTACAGGCAATTAAAGAGCCGGTAGTATCCTTATCAATACGATGTACAATTCCCGGGCGCATGATTCCGTTTATTCCTGAGAGACTGTCCCTGCAATGGAATAAAAGCGCATTTACAAGGGTATCACCGTAATGTCCCGGTGCGGGATGAACAACCATTCCTTTAGGCTTATTGACAACGATAACATCCTCATCCTCATATAAAATATCCAGGGGAATATTCTGGGGAAGGATTTCCGGCTCCACACTGGGAGGAAGGCAAAACTCCACCTCATCCTCACTTCTGAGGGTATAGTTGGATTTGACCGCTCTTCCGTTTACACTGACCTTCCCCTCCTGAATCATTTTCTGGATATAGGAACGGGATAAAAAATCCAGATTAGCGCTTAAATATTTATCAATGCGTAAGCCTTCCTCTTCCTCCGGAATCTGAAATTTAAATACGTCCATAGGCTATTTTATCTCTCTTATACGTTTTTGTCGGATATTTAAAAACTCTAAATCCTGCTCCTTGTAATAAAATAAAATCATAAAGGCAAGCAAGACACAGGCCACGGATACATAGATATCAGCCACGTTGAAAATGGGAAAATTGATTAATACAAAATAGAAAAAGTCAACTACATATTCCAGGCGAACACGATCAATCATATTTCCCACAGCACCGGAAGCAATCATTACCAGAAGGATATGGAGCCACAGATACCGTTTTCCTTCCGGCATTTTAAACAGTACATAGCAGATAGCCACCAGAATTATACAGGCAATTAAAATAAAAAAAGCTTTTTGATTCTGCAGCATTCCAAAAGCAGCACCTCTGTTTTCCAGGTAGTTTAGTTCAAAAACTCCTTCAATGACAGGCACCGCCGGGCGATCCTTGAGATTAATGACTGCCAGATGCTTTGTATATTGATCGATGGCTATTAAAATAACCATCATAATAAAATCCACAAATAAAATCATTTTCTTTCTTAGTCTACTCTTCATTCCGGTATATAATCTCCTCTATTCCACCTAAAATTTCTTCATCCGTTACCGTATGCTCAATAAAGGCTTCTCCCACTTTATTTAACAGAATAAATTTAATCTGTCCCTGCTCCATTTTTTTATCCGATTTGGTCAGAGCCAGTATTTGGTCAGCCTCAACGTTTTCTATACTGATGGGAAGATTAAAGGGAACGAACATATCTCTGATTTCATAATATTCCTCCCCGGAAATCAGCCCTCTTTTCCGGGAAATAAAAGCAGCTGCAACTGAGCCTAAAGCGATACATTCACCATGCAGCAGAGAAAAATTCATATATTTTTCAATGGCATGTCCTATGGTATGTCCGAAATTTAATAATGCCCTGTCCCCTTTTTCGGTGGGATCCTTTTCCACCACTGCTTTTTTTATCTGGCAGCTGCGGTATACCATCTCCTCCAGAATCAGGGGCTCACGATTACTAATTTCATAGAGCTTGCCGATCATCCACTCATAGTAAGCCGAATCCTTAATCAGACCATGCTTCATTACCTCTGCAAAGCCATTATAGAATTGGCGTTCATCCAGAGAATTTAAAGTGGAAATATTGATATAGACCAGTCGAGGCATTTTGAAGGCACCCACCATATTTTTATACTGGTCGAAATCCACCCCTGTTTTTCCGCCGATACTGCTGTCTACCTGGGCCAAAAGAGAGGTAGGAATCTGAATAAAATCTATTCCTCTCAGGTAAGTGGCTGCCGCATATCCGGTTAAATCTCCAACCACACCGCCTCCCAGGGCAATCAGCATATCCTTACGCTCGAAATGATGTTCAATTAAAAATCGATACAATTCCTTCACGGTATCCAGAGTCTTACTGGCTTCTCCTTCCGGAAAGGAAAAGATACAGGCCTCTTCTGCCGCTGTTTCCAGAATAGCTTTTACCTGAGAACCATAAAGCTTTTCCACCCGGGAATCCGTAACGATACAGAGGCGTTTTTTTCGGGTATCCAGCTTAATTAATTCTTCTGTAAGCGGAAAAAAGCTGTCTTCAAGAACAATATCATAACAGGGTCTGCTTTCATAGAAAACTTCTAAACGTTTGCTCATGGCATTTACCTCAATCTATGCTTTTCTTTTAAAAAAGACTTCCCGCCACAGGCAGGAAGTCTCTTCCTTTATCACGGATTATGTATCAGCGAACGGGAACATCAAAGGAGCCACTTAGGATTTCCTGAAAATCACCGGAAATATCCACACTGGCCGGAGTGATAATAAAAATATAATGGGAAATCTTCTGTAAATTTCCATTGATGGCATAGCAGGAGCCGGATGTAAAATCAATAATCCTCTGGGCAACTTCCACATCGATTCCTTCCAGATTCAATACTACCGTTCTGTTGGCCAGAAGAGTTTCCGTAATCTCTCTTGCCTCTTCCACGGAAGTGGGCTTAATTACACAGACCTCCATTCCGGAGCCGTTAATCCTGCGGGGCTGCTGCCTGATTGGTGCAACTCTGGGTGTCTGCTTCTTAACCTTATCCTCATCATAAGAGCTGTCCTGACGTATTGAACTGACCTTGCCCTCTTTAACATCCTCTTCTTCATCTAAATAATCATCATCATCGTAGTATCCGTCATCTTCTCCATCGTTAAGCTTCATTATATTTATAAATTTATCCATTACACCCATTTTTCACAACTCCTGTTCTCATTCTATCTTATATACACGTTCACCAAAAATCCCCGTACCCACGCGCACATAATCGGCACCTTCTTCAATGGCTGTCCGATAATCTCCGGTCATTCCCATTGACAAGATATCCATATCCACATTATCAATGTTTTTTGTCATTATGTCAACAGATAATTGTTTCATGGTTTTAAAATAGTGACGGTTTTCCTCTTCATTTTCCACAAAGGGAGCCACCGTCATCAGTCCTTTAATCCTGACTCCGGGCAGAAGACTGATTTCCCTTATCAGCTTCTGAGTATCAGCGGGTGAGACTCCGAATTTGGATTCCTCATTGGCAATATTCACCTCTATCAATATAGGCATAATCTTCTCTTTTTTGATTGCTTCCTTGCTGATCTCCTCAGCCAGTCTGAGAGAATCCACACTATGGATCAAAGCCACCTTATCGATAATGTATTTTACCTTGTTCCGCTGTAAATGTCCGATCATATGCCAACGGATATCGGAAGGAAGCTTGTCATACTTCTCCTGAATCTCCTGGACTTTATTTTCACCGAAATCACGAATCCCACAGTCATAGGCTTCACGGATAGCAGAGACAGGCTTGGTCTTGCTTACGGCAATCAGCTTTATCTTTCCCTTTTTATCGGCAGGTGAGGCAAGGTCAATTACCTCCCGTACCCGATTAATATTTTCCTGTATCATTCCCAACTCTTCTTTCTTTAATATAAAAGCTCATTTTCATCTACGGCTTGAGCATCAAGCACAATATAGTCATATTCAATCAATCCATATTCTGTATTGGAGCGAATAATGGAGTATTCCTCATTCTGATAAAGAATCTGAATCTGTTTAAAATCAGCATATCCCTTATTTTTGTTATATACACCTACTAAAGAAGCGGTTTGGGAAACGGTGAAGCTGCTGTTGGAATCCAGCTTGAGAAGCCGGTTTCCCGCCTCCAGCTCAGGGCTCCCCACATAATAGTTCCCATCTTCCTTATTGTATATGCTTACGGCAACAAACTGGCTGAGCTGATTTCCGTTTTCATCATAGATTTCCTTCAGCACACCCTGCTCGCCGTTTTCCCCGCTTTTGGTAACATACTCTTCGGGAATCAGGTAGAACTGTTTTTCCACAATGGCAGAATTTGGTACCTTAAGTCCGCTGGCCTCTTCTAAAATCAGCTCGATTTCCACAAATCGTTCTGTACAGAAGGTGATCATGGAATTGTTAAAGGTCAGCTGAACATAGGTATCTGCCTCTTTATTGGTAAAGGAGCTGACCTCTGCCCAGGAAACATACTGGTTCTTCAGAAATTTAACCTGAACATATTCCATTTCCAATAAAAGTGCTGCTCTCTCAGGATCCGTTTTTATAATCAGAGACCATTCTTCATCCGTAACCAGCTTATAAATGGGATCGCCGGAATTAACCAGCTCATTACTGATTAGCTGTGTTTTTTCATAATCGGTCTTATTTAAAATCTCATCGGTAATTTGAGAAGGATTATAATCCTCATATCCATCATAGGAATATACTACAATACCGGACACCGGTGCATCGCATACATTGATTAGACCGCTTTCGCCGGAGCGGTTCAGACTGTCCAGATTTTCAAGAATATTTGCATTAGCCTGCTTATATACCGTACCCTTAATGGCATGCTTAAATTCATATAAGGAGGAAAAGCTCTGGGTATTAAAGCCTTTTTTATACTCCATAATATCACTTCTAAGCTCCTCCAGATCAGCCTCATCCAGAGAATTTTCACCCATATTCTGTTCTTCCAGAATATCCTGTAATCGTCCGCCTTCGTCCACGGTACAGACCATTTTACCGGCGCCGATTCTTTCTCCCTCTCTGACGTAATAGTTTATATATCCATCATAGCTGCTGTTGATAATCATTTCTTCCCTGATGGCAAGTCCGGTATAAATATTTTCCACATAAAGGGAGCCTGTTTTAACCTGATATCCCGCTATACGGGTACTGGTAAAATACATAAACACACAAATAATAATATAGATGAAAATTACCCCGAAGAAAATCATTCCCAGGTTAATATTCAAGGGCTTGCGATATTGTCTTATTTTTCCTGAATCATGATTTGCCAATTGCGGCCCTCCAAAACTAAACTCCAATTCTCCAAAAAAAGGGACTGCTTCCACAGTCCCTTATGTATTCAATCTCTATATTTATTAAGCACTTATAGGGATACAACAATCTTTGACTTCATACTCTCGTCAAGGTCTTTCTCATCACGGGAAACACTTAAAATAAAATCAATTCCGAACTTCTCTCCTAACTGCTCCAGCTTATCCACAACGGCAGTAATGCTGCTGTCCTCCAGCTTTGCAAGCTTTAAGAAGCTGTCAAAATACATTTGCTGTAAATCATGATCCTGAGAAATAATCCCACAGATAAATCCGATAAATTCATCACTGTTTTTAAAATCAAAATCAGAAACATCGATTAAACGAACCTTGTTATTCAATTCAAACATATGCTTGCCGCTTTTGTCTAAATAAACGATATTTCCAGAAACATTTTTTACTTCACTATTCACTTTGTCCAGCAAGTATTTCGTCTTGCCCTTTCCCTTTTGCCCTACAATCAACTGAACCATTGGTAATCCCTCCTAAAGTAAAATAAAGTTGCGTATATTCCCATAAAGGCTCATTCGTAACCTATAAATTATTATAGTGGATATCCGGTTAAAAAACAACCTCTAATTATATATTTCTTCCAACATATCCACCATCTCTTCATACATAAGCTGACGTTCCTTTGACTGCAGAATAACGGAAATATAGGGATTTCCCGCAGTATCCTTAGAAAGGAGAATCAGACAGTTTCCGGCAGCATTGGTGGTACCTGTTTTTCCGCCGATAACCGTCACCTTATCCGGTGAACTTACAGTACCTCTCAAAAAAAAGTTTGTAGTGGAAAAAGACATTTCCTTGTCTTCTCCCTTACTGTTCTGGTAGATGGTTTCATAACTGCTGGTGTGGATGATTTCCCGAAACATTTCATAATTGATAGCTTCATTAAAAATCAAATATAAATCATAGACTGTGGTATAATGATTATCATCAGAAAGTCCATGAGGGTTGACAAAATTACTGTTGGTCGCTCCCAGTGCCCTTGCCTCCTCGTTCATCATGCGGGCAAAAGCCTCCACACTGCCGGCCACATGAATAGCGATGGCATTGGCCGCATCATTGGCAGACTGGATAAGCAGGGCATGAAGCGCCTGATTCATAGTCAGCGTATCCCCTGCTTCCAAGCCGCATAATGTGGCTCCTGATTCCGTAATACGGGCACCATCGGTAACGGTAATTATATCATCCGGACTGGCATTCTTTAAAGCAACCACTGCGGTAAGCACCTTAGTCAGACTGGCAGGATAAAGACGATTATGCAGATTCTTTGCATAAATGATCGTGCTGTTATTTACATCAAATAACGCAGCTGCAGTAGCCTGACTCATGTCTACGTTTGTTTCTGCTGTAACATCACTGTTTCCGACACAAAGGGCATCTGCAAAGGCGGCCATTTTCACTTCCCGCTGATAGGAAGCTACCTGAAAGGCCGATACATCATTATTTAGTTTATAGGCAAAGGGGATTGAAGCACTCTTGCAGCCTGAGAGTAAAAACAGTAGTATCACAGACAGCAGCACAGGGATTCTTTTATTTGTACATTTCACGCCACTCAAGGTCTCCTCTATCCAACGACTTAATTAACAGCTCTGCGGTGGCCAGATTGGTAGCCAGAGGGATATTATGGGTATCGCAGATTCTGACGATATTATTTACATCCGGCTCATGGGATTTAGAAGTCAGAGGATCCCGTAAAAAAATGACCAAATCGATCTCATTATGCTCAATCTGCGCACCAATCTGCTGCTCGCCTCCCAGATGTCCGGCAAGATATTTATGAATGGATAAGTTGGTTACTTCTTCAATTAATCTTCCTGTGGTTCCTGTAGCAAAAAGCTCATTTTTGGACAAAATTCCCCGATAGGCAATACAAAAATTCTGCATCAGTTTTTTCTTGGCATCATGTGCAATTAAGGCAATATTCATGTTGACAATCCCTCCGACTCTTAGACTATTTAATATTTTTTTGCCTGTAAACGTATATTCAAAACGATTCCCATGACAACATACAAACTGACCAGAGAGGTCAAGCCGTAACTGACAAAGGGAAAGGGAATGCCCGTATTGGGCAGAAGTCCCGTAGCCACAGCCATGTTCATCAAACTCTGAAAGCCCACCAGGGCTGCTACTGCAGTGGCAATGATAGAGCCTGCCAAATCCTTGGCCTGACGGGCTACCAGAAGACATTCAATAAAAATCAGCGCTACCAGTACGATTACCGCAAAGGCTCCCACAAACCCCAGCTCCTCACCGATGATGGCATAGATAAAGTCGGTCTGAGGCTCCGATATAAAGTTTCCGTTTTTTACGGAAGCGATTACGTTATTATTCAATCCTTTTCCCCATAACTGGCCTGATCCGATAGCCGTAATGGAATTTGTCTGCTGATAGGCAATATCCGGATATTTCTCAGGCTGAAGCCATCCCAAAATACGCTGTGCCTGGTAACCGCGGATAATGTTTTGCTCCGGCTGCAGAATCAGAAAAAAGAAAATCACCACCACCGGAACGGCAACGGCTATCACCGAAGCTACAACCTTATAGCTTAGGCCGGCCACAAAAAGCATAGTGGAAAAAATAACCATAATCATAATACTGGTGGATAAGTCCGGCTGCTTATAAACCAAAAGCAGAGGCGGCACCAAAAGTAACAGAGAAAGGAACAGAAAGCGAAAGGTATTCAGTTTTTCTCTATACTTCATCATAAACTGTGCGTAGAATAAAATCAATAAAATTTTCGCTGTTTCAGAAGGCTGAAACTGGATTCCCAGAATATTTACCCAACGCTGTGCGCCGCCGATATTTAATCCGAAAAAGGTTACGGATAAAAGCAAAAGAATATTCCCAATGTATAAAAACCAATAAAAGAACAGAATCAGGGAATAGTCTACAAAAGACAGAAACAGCATTGCCGCAATACCGGCAATCATACCCATAAGCTGCCGTTCCATCAAATCACTTTTTGCACTTCCCACAGCAAGAACACCTATAGTGGAAAGTGCAATAACGTACAGGATTAATTTAAAATCATAGTCTCTCAGCTTGTATTGTCTAAACATAATTTCCTTCTTATTCGTGAATATCCAGTATGGGAATGCAGGCATACAGGGAAGGCTTTCGATTTCTTCCTCTTTTGCTGTTTTTCTTCAGCACAATCTCCATATGCTCCACATCTATACTCATGTATTTGGATATGGATTTTACCAAATCCATTTTAATCCGCTCCATAACCTCGGGTGAACAGTTAATTCGATCAGAAATCAATAGGATTTTCAATCTGTCCTTGGCTACCTCTTTGGAGCTTTTTCTGGAAAATAATCTAAAATTTTTTCTGAAATTCATCTGCTCATCCCCTTTCCTATTTCAGCTTATCATTTTTAAATATTCCGGACACCTTCGTCCAAAAGGAAAAGGTCTGATACAGTTCCATGGGAATGTCTTCACCGGTGATGCGAAGACAGATATCCCGATATGCCCTTGCCGCTAAAGAGCCGGTATCCACCAGAGGCTCTCCCTGATTGGTAGAAATAACCACCTGCTCATCATCAGGAATGACACCAATTAAAGGAAGGGCCAGGATATCCACCACATCCTCCGGAGACATCATATCTCCCCGTTTAACCAGCTCCGGGCGCATGCGATTCAGCAGCAGATCCATCCGGTCCATTTCCCTAGCCTCCAAAAGTCCGATAATCCGGTCTGCATCCCGGATGGCTGAGACCTCCGGTGTAGTGACAACAATCGCTCTGTCGGCTGCCACCACCGCATTTTTAAAGCCCTGTTCGATTCCTGCAGGACAGTCCAGCAGAATATAATCGAACTGAGGCTTAAGATATTCAATCAGCTTTATCATCTGGGGTTCATTTACCGCAGTTTTATCCCTGGTCTGGGCTGAAGGAAGAAGGTATAGTCCGGGATAACGTTTGTCCCGGATGAGAGCCTGTTTTACTCTGCAGTTACCCTCTACCACATCCACCAGATTGTAAACAATCCGGTTTTCCAGGCCCATCACCACATCCAGATTTCTAAGTCCGATATCTGTATCGATCATGACGACCTTTTTCCCCAGTGCTGCAAGACCGCTGCCCAAATTTGCCGTTGTGGTGGTCTTTCCCACACCGCCTTTTCCGCTAGTAATGACAATAACTTCACACATAATCTACTTTCCTCCGTAAAGCAATGAATTATTGTCCTCTGGCATTTTCCTAGATTAGCAGAAATTCCAGCAATTCTTTGGTAATTGGTTCCATAACGATATGTGAATCCTTAACATATGCGATTTTGGGTTGTACCTTTGGTTTGATTCCCCATCTGGGTTTTTCTTTGGGTTTATATCGAAAGTCTCCGATTCTGATTTTTTCCGGAGACATTTCCAGTGCCACCACATAATGACCGTCTTCTCCTCCAAAGCCCGCATGAACTTCTCCGTAAAGGCCTCCGATAATGATAATATCCTTTGTAGCCGTAACACAACAGCCGGGGTAAACATCCCCTAAGATAACCATACTGGATTCTGTCTCAATTTTCTGTCCGTTTTTTAAGGTGCCCCGATAGAATCGTCCATAATTCTCCGTATGCTGCATATCCACCTTCTGGATAGCCTTAACAAACTTCTTATTGGTTTCTTCATTTTTTCCGATAATACAGACGATTTCCAAATCCGAATGGCTTTGAATGGTTTGTATCAGAAGCCGCTCTTCCTCTTCCGTAAGCAGTCTTCCCTCTACGGAAAGAGCCATTTTGGCATCCCGGAAGAAATTTCTGCTCTGTTCAAATTTATGGGCAATCTCACCCAACAGCTCTGCAAAATCCAATTCTGCATTCAGATAAAGCGTAATTCCGTTGGGAAAGCTTTTGATTAAAATATTTTCTTTCATCCGTCCTCCCTGGATTTAATCCCCTCCGGCAGCTGAAACGTCAGGAACATTCGCCGTTCCCGAAAGGATTTCATCCTCTTCCTGAAGATCAAAATAATACTGATAAATATCCCGTGTAAGGTTGGCTGCATAATTTGAGGTATAACCGTTTGCAATACGTGTGGTTATGGTTATCTCCGGATCATTATACGGAGCAAAGCTGACGAATAGAGCATGATTGGCTCTCTTTCGGCTTTCTTCAGCTGTACCCGTTTTTCCTGCCACTTCTACCCCCAGATTTGAGTAGTCACTTCTTTTCTGAACCACCTGCCGCATTCCCTCTCTGATGGCCTGCCAGGTAGAGGAAGCAAATTCCACCCGGTTTCTCACATTGGGAGTGAAATCCTTCAGCAGATTGTCATTGGAATCCGTAACCTTATCAATAAGGCTTAAATCATAACAGATTCCCTGATTGGCAATGGTGGTGATATAACGGGAAAGTCCCACGGTTGTAAAGCTGTTTTTTCCCTGTCCGATGGCCGATAATACAGAATAGTCATCGGAAACGATGGGGCTTGCCTCATCAATTTCAATGCCCGATTTTTCGGAAAGGCCAAACATATCTGCATATTTGTACAGCATTTCCACACCCACATCACTGTCATAGGAATCACCGGTAATTCCCAGCCGATAGCCAATCTCATAAAAATAACAGTTACAGGAGTTGGCAATTCCTCCCACTACGTTTAAATTACCGTGAGCTCCGGGATAAATCCAGCATTTGTACTGATCTGTGGTAAAACGGTCAAAAATACCGCGGCAGAGGATATTGGTGGTGGTTCCCACAATCTTTTCCTCAAGGGCTGCTGCAGCAGTTACCATTTTGTAAGTAGAGCCGGGCACGGTTCTTTGCTGAGTAGCACTGTTCCACATGGGATTGGTGAGATCCGTCTGCAGCTGTGCAAAATACGCAGAATCAATACTGTTGGCCAGACGATTGTTGTCGTAGCTGGGATAGCTGACAAGGGCCAGAATCTCTCCCCGGGTGTTGGTCACCACTACGGAGGCAGAGCAGGGATCCAGTGCCAGCTGTGCCGGCGTAATATATAAGTTTTCAATTAAAAAAAGAATAAAGTTGTAGGCAGAAATCTGTCCCGACAGGAATCGGTTTTTTTCCTCATCCGTTATACTTACTACCTCCTGCTCCAGCAGAACACTGCAAATCTGCTTGGGAGTAATATCCGTATTTTTAATCATGTATTTATACATTTTTTTGGAAAAGGTAGTATTATTTTCCAGATGTTCAAATATATATTGGGTGAGGGCCGAAAAAACTTCTTCTGAATCTGCATATTTGCTGCTTAAATTAAGCTTGGAAACGTTAATCCAGTTTTGGGAAATACAATAGCTTAAATATTCTCCCAGACTGATGCTTTCTTCCGTTTTCCAGGCCTTATAGGTGGCATCCTCAGTATCCACCGCATCGGAAATAATTACTCCATTCTCCGTCAGCATGGTTACAATATAGCTTTGATATACCTGATATTCGGCAGTCAGTTCCTTGTAGGGAGTCTGTTTTTCATACAGCTCTTCCTCCAGTCGGGCAAAGATATTCTCCTGCTTCGTCAAAAAGGCCTGATAAATTGCTTTCTCATTCTCTCCTGCTGATTCCTGATTAAAGTGTGAAACATCAATTACACTGTTATCGATGAGGGCAAAATAAACGTCATCTATGGGGATAAGCAGTGTACTGGCAGAGGGATACTCAGGAACCTCGTAGGTCTTGCTGTTGATGATTTTGGTAACCAGAATACCCGCCAGCTTCTGTTCCAGAATATTATAAACGGCAATCTGTAAATCTGCATCAATATTCAGATACAGATTATTTCCTGCTGTAGGCTCTATCCGGTTTTCACTTTCAATCACCTTACCCATATTGTCTACATAAATTGTCTCCGAGCCGTTCACTCCTCTGAGATAGCTTTCCATAGACTGCTCTATTCCGGATTTTCCCACCATGTCCGTAAGGGAATAGGCCTGTGTGCCATCTGAATCCTCGGCTTCTTCATTCAGGGTTTCCAGCTCCTCCTGGGAAATTTTCCCGATATAGCCTAAAAGATGGGCGAAGTAGATACTGTCCTCATAAACACGAATGGTATCCTCTTCAATGGCAGCCCCGGGAAGGCTTTCCAGATTCTCCAGAATACTGGCCACCGTCTGTGTATTTACATCCGTAGCCACCGTAGTGGGAATAAATTTCTGATAGCTGTTGGCACTCATGGCATAACGAATGGTAACGATTTGGAGGATTTCTTTTTTGGTATAGCCTTCTCCCAAAACGAAGCTGTCCCGGGGATTGGCAGGATCACTGCTTTTTCCCACTCCATAGCGGGAATATCCGGCTAAATATTCCATCATTTCTTCCGCCGTAGAAGTCTCCTCCTGATAACTCATGTCTCCCGGGTCGGCATAGCCATAAACATCTGCCCGAAAACGGGTTAGCCTGGTATCCGATACGGTATAGGCATATTTTCCATCTTCATCAATAATGATGGAAAAATCACTGTCAATCTTATCTCCACTTTTTTCAATAATCTGAATCAGCTTAAGCAGAGTTTCATTAAGTCGCTCATTCTTTTTGCTTCCGGATTCAAATACATCCTCTATGGTAACGTTATAGGCAAGTTCATTATGGGCAAGAACTTTACCGTTTCGGTCATAGATATTTCCTCTTGTACTGGGAATGGAACGCTCCTTTTGAATTTTCAGTGTAAAGTCCTCCAGAGTCTGGGAACCATTTACAATCTGTAAGTCAAAAATACGCCAGGTCATTACACCGCCCAGGATGAGAAAAACCACAGCCAGAATGATTAAACGGCTGTTTTCCACAGGTGTGGAGGGTTCTTTAACGCTTTTAAACAATTTTGGTTACTCCTTCTCTTTCCAAACGCTCCAGCCTTCTTTCCGCAAACAGTAACAGCGGATACAGTCCGCAGGTGATTACAATGGTATAAACCATTTCCGGCAGGATGATATTGAGAAAATAATAGAGAAAATTAAATCTTCCGTTTAGTAAAAATAACAGAATGTAGCAAATAAGGCCATAGGCTAAATCACTGGCCAATATGAAGATTATGGGTAATTTAATATCTTCCGGATAAAACATTTTCCTAAAGACCCCATTGGCATATCCTATGTACATATAAAGCAGTGCATAAAATCCAAGCAGGCTTCCGAAAAAAATGTCAATTAACAGACCGGAAAAAAAACCCACCAGCAGACCGCTTTTTTTCCCCCTTATTAAGCCGTAGGAGGCGGTAACGATAAGCATCAGATTGGGGATAATCCCACCGAAGCTTAAGGCTCCGAATACGGTACTCTGCAACAAAAAGCAGGCAACCACAAAAACTGCACTGATTATCACTTTTCTCATTGCATCTATCCTTTCCGGCCTTCTATTCTACTGTCTGTTTCAGCTCCATAATCACCAGCACATCTTCCAAATGCTCAAAATCAACGGCTGTGGTCAGGGTGCCGGATTTGGTTAAATTATTGGCATCCGTTTCAATCTTACTGATGTAGCCGATCAAAATTCCCGGCAGATAATATTCGCTGATATTGGAGGTAACTATCTTATCTCCTACGGCAGCCTTTGCCTCTCGATCCACCAGCTTACTGAAGGTAATCATTCCCTCAGCCATCTGGGACAGATCGCCGGTAACCACTAAATGATCTCCGGTGGAAATCAGCATACCGCTGGTATTATTATTATCTTCAATAATACTGGTTACCTTTGCATAATTGGGCCCCACATCAGTAACTCTGCCCACCAGACCGCTACCGGCCATAACATTGCAGTTAATCTGGACGCCATCATTGCTGCCCTTATTGATGGTAAAGCTGGAAAACCAGTTACTGGAATCCTTACCGATAATCTGTGCTCCGATTTTTTCATATTCGGAGTATTCTTCATCCAGAGCCAAAAGCTCCCGCAGCTGATAAAGCTCATATCTCTCCTGCTGAAAGCGGGTATTTTCTATGGTCAGCTTATCTACCTCTTCCTTCAGACGCTGATTTTCCGCTAAAACGTCCTTAAGCTCCAGAAGCTGATCCGATTTGTCGGAAAACCATCTCCCCACCTCTGAGATACCGCTCTGAAAGGGAACCAGTAAATATCCGGCCACCGTATTAAGCGGTGTGTTCAGCAGGTTGGTATTAAAGGAAATGACCATAATCCCCACACAGGCA
>JBJELS010000031.1:0-4044 GCA_051879275.1 Lachnospiraceae bacterium | reverse complement strand
CAAGATTTAAAGCAGGACGAGCACCGTATGCATCCACACCCATGTGGCGGCCTCTCGTACCGTCATTGTGGATATAGCATGCTCTTGGATCCTTTCCCGCCACATCATGGGGAGAGCGAGTCCAGTAAAATACAATTCTTCCTGAAGCTGCCCTTTGGGCATCATCTTTAAAATATTTTTCTGTTTCTCCTACGGACAAAAAGAATACATATTCATCTTCAATTTTGCTTTCTCCATAGCTATATGTATTCCCATTCCAGCAATTGTTTAATGTGATCGGCTCGTCTGTCTTAGTAGTAAGTATCACCTTTTCTCCGCCGATGCTTGTCTGTATCGTGTTTTTATAGAAGCTTTGACACCAAGCCTGGGCAATAGAGCCTTTCCACTCGTTTGCAAAGGTATCCTCTCCTTCTTTATAGTACTTACCGTCTCGTATTTCGTATTCGTTCCAAAGCGTTCCATCCAATACATTTTTTGATACAAGAAACAGACCCTCATTTTCTACCGCCCCATCCATATTGGTCTTTGTATCAAGTATGCTCCATACAATTGGCTGAACGGCACTATCTGTCTCATCTGTACCATATTCGTAGCTGCCAAGACCGCCTACAATCCTGTCTCCGGCCTGCCAATTAATCTCGCTTCCCAGTGCCGCTTCACCCTGACTCAGCTCCCGCTTTTCAGCCGCCTTTGTCTGCAAAATCATACCGGAAAACAGGACTATCTGCAGCAGGTATATTGCAAGTACTGAAATAGCTGTTTTCTTCCCTTTTTTCATGTTCTGTCTCTCCTTCGTTCATACCCACTTCTTCGTCAAAATGGGGGTTTTATTTAATTACGAATGGCCGCTGAAAACAATGAAAAACCTAAGGACCATACTATGAACAAAAGTATAGCACAAAGCACTCGGAATGAAAACCGGATTTCTAAAACTATTAGGCCGTTTTCATGTGATCCTCCACAAATATATGAATTGAAATTTAATTTTTACCATAGTAAAGGGCAACAGCAATTTTTGCTGTCGCCCAGGATTTTCGATCAGCAAAACGGGCAAGACTGTCGATGGCGGACGTTGCCTGGCTCGGCTGATTTTACTATTGTTTGAAAATATTTGAGTATCGAATAAATGTCCTGATTATGCAGCCATATAGATTCTCACATCAGGGTCAGCACTCCAAAGGGGCTTCAAACCGACAAACACGTCGTTCTGGAACATAGCACTGGAAAGATATGCCTGTGCGTGTTCTGCACTGTCAAATCCATGAAGTACCTGTACATCTTCGTCACGGATAAGCAGGTCTTTTGTCAACGCTCCCTCAATCGTATCAAGGAAAGGCTGGCGATAGTCGATATAAACCTTTGCTGCCGCCGGACGGTTTGCTTCGTCGATTTTCATTGTGATTTCCAAATAAGCCTTTACTTTCATTGTGATTTCCTCCATTTCGTTATTTTGCTCTGGCTTTGAGCTTACCTTAATTATGGCGGCTTGACTTCTGGCTGAAAAGATATAAGCAAATTTATGAGTTACTCATAAATTTAATAGTAGCTTGTGTTTCTATAGTTTCGTTGCTAAAATTGTGATAACAAAACGCAGGAGAAAGGAATAAGCACCATGTATAAACCAAAATTAGAGAAAGATATTCGCTGCCCTTTAGAATATGGGTTGACTGTTTTTGGCGGCAAATGGAAATCCAGAGTGATTTGTGTTTTAGCGGAAAAAGGTACTTTGAGATACAGTTCTATCCGCAAGGAAATGGCTAATATTACTGACGCTGTATTAGCTTCAACACTCAAAGAATTGATTTCTGACGGTATCGTAAGACGGCAGCAATTTGATGAAATTCCTCCCCGTGTTGAATATTGCTTAAGTGAAAAAGGAATTTCTGTTGTTCCGATACTCCAAACTATTTGTAAATGGTCTGGTGCATACCACAAAGAAGATAACGAAAATGCCCTATTGCAATGTCAAAAATGCGATTACCGCAATCCAAAATAGAAAAGGGCTTCAAAATGTCTATCGTTACAGCAGAAATGATGGCGATAGTCGTCACAACAGATTTTCAAATACAGCTATTAAAAAGGGTTTTGGGAAAATTCAATATATTAAAATAGAGACAATTTGATATTCCCCTCTCTGGATTTTTAATCCGTAAATCTCAGTAAATACCCATCCGGGTCTTGAATCAAAAACTCTTTTTGTATTATTGTTGAATCATTTTCTCGATATTCACTTATTGTCATTTCTCTAAAAACAGGTATATTATTCTCAAGTACACGCCGGTATAAAGAGTCCACATCCAATACTGTCATTTCCAAATTAATGCCTCTTCCAAACGGGTATACCAACTCACCCACATTCCAATTCCACCACAGGGAAGCGTAACCCAAAAGTAACATGAGAAAAAAGAGCTTTTAAAGCATCGCTACTTTTACCCCGTTTAGGATATATGGTATGGGCAAATTATTTACCTGATACCGATATACCAACTGTAGCCATTAAAAAATAAGGTTCGTTTCTCTCCTCTGAAAATTGGCTGCAGGGTTTTGTCCATCCAATTCCGTATTTCCTTTTCTGTTTTTACCCCCTGCTTAATCTGTATATTTACATTCGACTGAACCATCATATAGTCGATAAAAGTATCCAAGGTAAATTTATATTCCATTTGATATTTTACCTGTTTTTTTATGGTAAAATCATTGCCTATGTCTTCCTGCTTCCATACTACTTCAGCTCGTGGAGGTCGGGGAAAAGCAGGCTGGTAGCTGTCATGGTACCAGTCTGTATAAGCTGCATTATCTTTCATTTGGTCAGACAACTCCAAGTCATAGATGACTAACAACCCTTTTGGAGCCATAATCTCTCTTAGCTTTTCCAAAAAGGCTTCTCTGTCTACCCAGTTAATCACTCCTGCTGCCGTAACAATATCATATAAATTCTCCGGAACCATTATCCTTTCCGCAGCACAAGTGTAAAAGCAATATTCTGAGTCATCATATAGCTTACGGCACATCTGTATCATAGACTCTGCAATATCCGTTCCCGTTACTTTTTCACAAATCAATTTCAAAGCCTTAGTAGAAAGACCGGCTCCACAGCCCACATCCAAACCGTTTCTAAACTTTTCCCGCAAGTCACAGTCTGTCACTATCCGTTCAATAACTGTCTTATGTAGCCATGGCCTATCCGCATAGCCCTCTGCTATTCTTTTATCATCGAAAGAAAATCTATCCATTTTTCTTCCTCCTGACCATTTTTATGACGCTTTCCCACATTCTATCATGCCATTAAGGCAACAGCAATTGGATGATATTTCTTATTTTAGAATTCTCATCAAATGTATTCAAAAATTCCTTGAATAGCATCAGATACGTTAATCATTTCTGAAATCGGTAATCTATCTACTTTCTTGTAACCGCGAAGCGACATATCTAACAATGCAAGTTTTTCACATTGTATATAACCTTCATTTTCTTCTGTAGACATCCATATATGAAGCGGACCCGGAGTAGAATTTCTAATAATTGGACATCCAATTATTTCCCCACTCGTATTAAAAAAATCCTTACTAACCACCAATACGGGATGTTTTATTTTTTCAATCTTGAGAATATCTCCTTGATGTAAAAATTCCATTACCATACCTCTCTTCCGACAGGTTCACCCCAATCATATTCGCCATCAAGCATTAACTTTCCATCAAACTCAGCGGCTCTCTCTTCCAAAGTTTTATGACGAAATGGTTTCACTAAAGTGATTACACCATCTGATACCGTGACATCCAAAAACTCATTCAATGCGATTCCTGCACTTCTTAATACTTCTTTTGGCAATCTGATTCCTTGACTATTTCCCCATTCTTTTACCTGTGCTTGCATATGGCAACCTCCTTACAATTAGTATATACATAGTATATACCAATTGATAGAAAATATCAATTAAATTCTCTTGATAGCATCAGGAAATTACGATTTATCCATTTCTACAAACTGGAAGTTATATATGTCTTTGCAAATATACCATATCTATTAGTTGTACACCGCCCT
>JBJELS010000030.1:0-4066 GCA_051879275.1 Lachnospiraceae bacterium | reverse complement strand
ATTATAGCTTTCTGCACTGAAAACAGCTTTTGTGCCGGCCAGTTTGACCTTTCCCGTAGCCGTAGCCTTTGCCTTTACGGTAACGGTAGTGCTTACCGAAATACCAAAGGTCCTCATGGCATCCCCGTAAGCCTTTTCAGCTTCCAGCCTCTTAGTTTCTCCTGCTGCATCAACAGCTGCCTTCAGCTTATCCAGCTTAGACTTGTAGGCACTGTCTTTTGGCAGGATATAAAGGGAAACCTTACGACTGCCCGGCTTCACATCCGTTCCGGTGAGTACAACAGCCTCACCATGCTCAGTAAGCTCTGCCTGAAAAACAGCATCCTCTGTATACACATGGCTTAGGTCTACATTGTTCTTATTTGCCACTGCCTTAACGGCAGCCTCTACTTCACCCTCCAGTACGGCTGCAGAGGTCATACTGTACTTTAATACATTGGGCTTAATGGTTACGGTAATCCGGGTTCCGGCAGCCGGCCCATATCCGGTCAGTCCTTTGGAATCCGTATAGGTATATCCACCTACATATCCGGTAAGAGTCAATCCCTTTACCGGAATATTGCTTAGATCCGCAGTACCTTTCAGCTGTAGGGCAGTACCACTGTCGTCAAGTTCAAAATACTCCAAAAAGTTATTGGACTGTCCATTTACATTGGCACTGTAAATCTGAACATCCTTATTCAGCGTTGCCTTCAAATTGCTTAAAGTAAGCTTAACCTTCCCATTATCCGCAAGTCCCAGTGTATACTTGGTATTTAATTTTGCATTTTCTGCTTTCTGTACCTTAGGCATTGCTGCCTTTAAGGTCACCGGGATTTCCTTGGTAGCTGCTATAAAGTTACCGTCCTTATCCACATGGCCAAAGCTGAAGTTCAGCTTATAGGCATAGGCAGAAAGCTCTGTTTCCTTAAAGGTAAGGGTTACCTTGCCCCCCTTAACCGGCATTACCTGACCAATGGTTCCCTGTGAAGCATAAAGCAGCTGATGATAATTCGTGCTGATATAATTCTTTGAAGCATAAGCATCCAGCGAATTTACTGTTACCAGAACCTGTTGGTAGGAAGCTGCATTTTTACCCGATACGGTATAGGTAATGGTCTGCTCATCCTTAGTGGATGCTGTCAGACTGTCCTTAGTGGTTACCTTGACACTCTCCGTACCCAAACCAAGATTAACCAACACATAGGTCTTAGTTATATTCTTCTCATTATCCGTCAGCGTAAGGGTCAAAGTATCACCGGTCGCCATTACCCCATAGGTGTTCACATCGGAATAAATAACCTTTCCTCCACTGACCTTAAGCTTATGGTTGGTAATCTCGTTGATGTACTGACCATTTTTATCTGTCAGGCGAACTAAAAATACGGTGTTCTTTGCCCCATAGAAAATAATGGGCTGATTATTCTTCTTATTCTCTCTATACTGGTCTGCCGCATCCATTTCCCTATTGGTGATTTGGTTATAGATGGATAATGCCAGTTCTTCTGTCTGTGCATAATTGATGGTCAGCTTCTCCAATATAGCCGTATTCTTGCTTCCATCCAGTGCAGTGGCGGTAATTTTTAGATTCTTAACCTGTTTGCTGACCTCCAGATATGGCTCTTGGCCGCCCTCGTAATAGGCAAAACCAACAGCGTTATTGCTGAATTTAATGCTGTAAAGGGATGAGGATACAAACTCTTCTTCCGTATAAATATCCTTCTTCTCCACTCCCGGCTTCAGCACTCTGACTAAGGGGCCATTGGGATTGTTATCTGCCCAGTTCGTGCTGAATACATCCGCACTTACGGTATCGCCGCTTTGGGCAATCACCTGATATTGGGCAGAAGCAGCCAAACCAGCCGTAATACTTCTGACGATGACTACTTTACCTAAGGTCGTGGCCTGATCGGCAACGGTAAATACTCCCTCACCGGATACGGTATTTCCCGCATAATCTGCCGCTGTAGCTTTAACGGTAAATACATTCTTATTCCCAGCTTCGTCGGGAATAAAACTCTTATCAATGGTTACCTTGCCGTTTTTAATGCTGATCTTTCCATACAATTCATGTTTTTCATTAATTGCCTGATTATTCCAATCCAGAAGCTCCCAGGTAACCTTTTTGGTCTTCGGCTGAAGAGTGCCGGTGGCTCCGCCATTATAGGTAACAGCTGCCGTAAACGAAGCTGCCTTTCCTGCCGCCTTATATACCTGGTTCTGGGGCATATCTACACGGATAGCCTCAATACCCTTTATCACATTGACGGTAATGGTGGCTGTTGCGGGATACATATTCCCGGCCTCATCCGCTGCGGCCGCAACCTGGATTGTTAACGTTCCGGAGGCTGCCCCGGGCTCCACAGTCAGCTTCACCTCATTATTCTCTGCCTTGACCTTATAGTCATCCAAACTATAGCTTCCGCTCATATTGGCATAGCCGATAATCTCCGCCTTCCCTATGGATAAGCAGGTAGTATTCTTTCCGAATACCGGTGTTGCCACTACTGCCTCCTGCTGGCCGGTATACACACTGGCAGCACCCTTTTTCAGGGTCAGCTTCGTTTCATAATAGGAATCCTGTGTGGATAATACCTCCTTGGGAGAAATCGTTTCGGATGAATAGGTAATTTCCTCTTCTGCTAAAGCTGCCCTCTCTTCATCATCCGTCTGATCAGACTCAGTATCCATTTCCTCTGCTTCTTCTGTTACAGCTGTTTCTTCCTCCTGTGCTGCTTCAGCCTCAGCAGTATCCTGGTCAATATCATTACCGGAAACGGCATCACCTTCATTTTCTTTCAACTCGGGGCTATTCTCTTCTGCTTCCTCTGTTCCTTCTTTCTCTGCCTCTTCTGTCCTTTCAGTCATGACGATGATTACCAGATTACCGGTAATATCATCGGCAGAAATAGTATAGATACCCTCCTCATCGGGCTCCAAAATATTCTCTTCTTCGATATCTGTTATTTCTGTGTATTCTGCAGCTTCAATATTCTCTGCATATACTACGTCTTCGGTATCTATATCTTCGGTATGTATGTCTTCGGTATCTTCAGTTTTCCCTGCCTCCTCTGTCTCTCTTGTCTCCTCAGGGTCTTCTGCCGTTTCTATCTCTTCTGTGATTTCTGTCTCACTGATCCGATAGCTTACTGTACCGATCCGATAACCATCTTTTGGGGTTACTCTGAAGCTTAAATCCTGATCGGCTTTAATCCTTTCCTCTGCCTCATCATAGCCGGATTCAAAGGTAACCTTTGCCTTATCCTCCCGGAAGATTTCCACGGCTACCGTATAAGTATCCTCCGCTTCCTGTACAGTCTCTTCCGTCACCGTTTCAGTGTAGGTCTCAGCTGCAGATACAGTCAGCACATCCTGGGGAATTGATCCTACAAGCATTGCCGCTGCCAGCAGAAGGGATATTCTGCGTTTTGCTTCTCCCACTATTTTCTTCATAGTGATTCTCCTTTGTATGATTATTCGCACATAAAATAAAGCGGCTTTTACAGCCTCTTTTTTCTCTTATCCTATCATATTCTTTTTCCGCTCAGCAGTCAATCATTTCCGTAAACTCCATGCCCTTTTCTTATCCCTTGCATTCATAAAAAAACACCCGCTTTCCCCATGGGGAAGAGACGGATGTTTTTTTGTTCTTTTTTATTTAAAATACAGGAACTACTGCTCCTTCATAAGTGGTATTGATGTATTCCTTTACCTCATCGGAAAGAAGTGCATTCACCAGTGCCTGGATGGCCTCACTGTTTTCATTTCCCTCTTTTACCACCAGTACATTTCCGTAAGTTTCCGCTGCCAGAGAGTCTGCTGCTTCTACTGCCAGAGCATCACTTAGTTTAAGACCGGCATCCACTGCATAATTTCCGTTGATGGCTGCAATATCCACGTCCGGAAGGCTTCGTGCAATCTGTGCAGCCTCCAGTTCCACAATTTCCAGCTTCAAAGGGTTCTCTACAATATCAATTTTGGTTGCACTGATTCCTGCATCCTCTTTTAAGGTAATCAGCCCCTGTGCCTCCAAAAGAAGAAGAGCTCTTGCCTCATTGGTGGTATCGTTGGGTACAGCTACCTTGGC
>JBJELS010000029.1:0-4074 GCA_051879275.1 Lachnospiraceae bacterium | reverse complement strand
TTCTTACCTATGGCTTTGAAGGTGAAGATTATACCAAAAATGGTGATGAGTATACTATCCTTACGGAAAACATCGGTTCCAAATACAGCACAAAGGGAATTTTGGCTGAATTGGTAGCCTACAACACCTCGGATAATTACAAGATGAGCTCACCGGTAATCGTTAACCAAAAGATTCGTCAGGAAGCCTGTGATTACGTGGATTGGCTTCTTGCGAATACCACAGTTCCCAAATACTATCCGGAGCTGACCATGCTGAAAACAGACACAAAGGTTAACTTCTCAGTTATGGATCATGATGATCTCTTAAATATTATGATGGGAGAAGAGGATGTAGAGACAATGTGGAATGCTCTCCTTAATCAATACGAGACTAAGGGACTTTCAAAAATGATCGATGAGGTTAATGCGGCAGCCGCAACCATGAATCTTGACTGATTAGAGGACATAAGATGCAGCGCAGAGTTTTTTCTGCGCTGCATTATATTTGTTCAGAAGTTGGGGGGAATATGAGAAAATTAAAAGTTTTTGACCATGTAGGAAATGAAATCTCTTCCTTTGCTTATGAGGAATTGAGCTATTATCTGAAAAGATTGTTTGGAGTATCCACAGGCAAAACGGACTGCTGCTCACAGGCGGATATCTGTTTGGAGCTTATGTCGGATACCGACAGCTGTGCAGTAAGTAGGAAGATAAATGATGAAGATCGCATATATGCAGAGCTTCACCGGGGAATTGCAAAACTTAGAGGAAGCAATAATATTTCTTTATTAATTGCAGTATATCGTTTGCTTTCCCGATTAGGCGTTGGGTTTTTCCGCCCCGGAAGAGAGAATGAGTTCATTCCCTTTTTGGAGATGGAAAAATGGGATAAGGCAGAAATAAGGATAGAGGAGACGGCTTCCTACAGGCATAGAGGGGTATGTATAGAGGGGGCAGACTCCCTGGAAAATGTTTTGGAGTTTATCGACTTTCTTCCCAAGATTCAGATGAACAGCTTTTTTATCCAGTTTGAAAATCCCTATCCCTTTCTCAAGCGCTGGTATGAGCATGAGAACAATCCTTATATGGAAAAAGAAAGCTTTGATGCTTCAATCGCTGATGAAATGAGCAGAAAAATTGATGCCCAGATAAAGAAAAGAGGACTGAAGCATCATAGAGTTGGGCACGGATGGATCAGTGAGACCTTGGGCTTTTCTTCTAAATACGGATGGCAGGAAGAAAGGAGCCTGAAGGAGGAGAAAATAGATTATTTGGCTGTCATAAACGGAAAAAAAGAGCTTTATCGAAAATCGCCCATCCTTACCAGTCTCTGCTTTTCCAATGAAATGGCCCGAAAAGAGATGATAAGCAGGATTGTGGAATATGCTTCTGCCCGGCAAGATGTTGATTATTTACATGTTTGGCTTTCTGATGCACCCAATAATATATGTGAATGTGAAAGATGCAGAAAAACGACCCCTTCCGATCAATACATAGAGCTTTTAAACGAATTGGATAGGGAGCTGATAAAAAAAGGGCTGGATATAAAAATATGTTTTTTGCTGTATCATGAGCTTTTGTTTCCTCCCCTAAAAAGCAGAATAAAAAATCCCGGGCGCTATATAATGATGTTTGCTCCCATATCCCGAACCTTTGAAAGAAGCTATGGGGATGTAAATTTGGAGCTGGATATTCCCTGTATTCCCGGCTATGTGCGTAATAAGATGGCTTTGCCAACAACCTTGGAAGAAAATATATCCTATTTATTAAGCTGGCAGGAAACATTTCCCGGAGATGCTTTTGTATACGATTATCCACTGGGACGGGCACATTATGGGGATATGGGATATATGAAGATTAGTGAGATCATCTATAGAGATATCCTTTCCCTGGAAAGGCTTAAATTAAATGGATATATCAGCTGTCAGGAGCTGCGCGTCGGCTTTCCCCATCATTTTCCAAGCTATGTTATGGGGCATACGCTGTGGAATAAGGAAATCTCCTATGAGGAGCTTAAAGAAAGATATTTTTCCGGCTTATATGGTAAATACTCCGGTCAGACGGTTGAGTATCTGGAAGAAATATCTGCCCTGTGTTCACCAGACTATTTTAATGCAAAAGGAAATCGGATAAATAAAAAAATTTCTGAAGGATATGAACAACTGGAACAGATAGCCGAAGAATTTAGTCTTATACTAGATAAAATGAAGGAGGCTGAGGAAGGCAATAAAAGGGAAGTGGAAATTCTGCTATACCATAGAGAGTATGTTATGGGTATGTCTGGAGCATTAAGGCTACTGTCTTCGGGAGAGTGGGATGAAGCACAGAAGAGGTTTGCTGATATTATGGACAGGGTAAGGAAAAAGGAAAGGCATTATCAAAAACTACTTGATGTGTATAGACTTGCAGAGGTATCCACTAATTATACCGGATTTGAAATGGTTTAGGAGAGAATGGGGATAATAGGGATAATAGAAAGATATTGATTGCTAAAAATTAATATATAGCCAATTCTTAACATATCGCACAATAATGTTGACTTCATGCAGAATAAAACCTACAATATGCATAAAAATTTCCAACAGGAGGTGCGATATATGTGGAGCTTTTCGAGTGAAACAAGGCGATTGACAGGCTTGCTTTTAGCTGTTTTTTTGCTAATTTCTCTGGTGCCCTGTCAAAGTATAGCGGCAGAAGCAGAGGAAGACATAGCTGCTAAGACAGGTGAGATACAGGGAGACACCTACTATGTGGATTCAAGAGATGGTGATGACGGAAATAGTGGAACAGAAATCAGCGCTCCGTGGAAGAGCCTGGAGAAGGTTAATCAGAAAACTTTTTTGCCCGGAGATCGAATTCTTTTGAAAGCAGGCGGAAGCTGGAGTGGGCAGCTGTGGCCGAAAGGTTCGGGGGAAGAGGGAGCACCCATTATACTTGATATGTATGGAGAGGGAGCCAAGCCTGTTATTAATGGAGGAGGGGTGACAGATACCGTATATCTCTTCAATCAGGAATACTGGGAAATTTCAAATTTGGAGATTACTAATATAAGTGAAACAGAGGATACACGGGAAGGTATACACGTAGTAACGGATGTTACAGACCGGTTCCTTCACCACATTGTAATCAGAGATTGCTACATTCACGATGTGACCGGTACAATGTCCCGCAAGGATACTGGGGGGATTTTTGTAGTGGGAAATTATGATGGTGTCCTGATTGAGAATAACACGGTGAGAAATGTTTATCGTACGGGTATTTTAACACGGGCGAAAAGAAATGTAGTTATACGCAATAATATGGTTGATAGCATTGGAGGAGATGGAATTCAGGTGGGGGGAGGCTCCATGTCTCCACTGGTGGAGTACAATGTTGCTAAAGACTGCTATAATCGATATACTGCGGGGGAATATAATGTTGCTATTTGGCCTTATGACACGAATAACGCTGTTTTACAGTATAACGAGGCATATTTAACGCATAATACACTTGATGGACAGGGCTTTGACTGTGATTATTTGTGTAATGGAACGATATTTCAGTACAATTATAGTCATGATAATGAGGGGGGATTTATGCTCATATGCTCTATTCCGAATGCACCAGACTATGAGAGCTATAATCGAAACAGTATTATCAGATACAATATTAGCCAGAATGACAGAAATAGAATTTTTCAGATTCATTCCAGAGGTACACAGGGAACACAGATATATAATAATACGATTTACATAGGAGAGGGACTTTCTCCACTGATTTATGATTTTGATATGTTCCGGTGGCCGGGAACGGTATATTCCTATAATAATATTTTTTATAATGCGGGAAGAGGAACCTATTCTTACGGTTTGCAGAATTATCATGTGTTTGAGAATAACCTGTTTTATGGCTATCATCCTTCAAGTGAACCGTCAGATCCCTATAAAATAACCGCAGATCCTCTGCTGGCAGCACCGGGGACAGGAGGAAATGGATGGAATACTACAACTGGATATCAGCTGACGGCGGGATCGCCGGCAATCAATGCAGGAAAATATATAGAAAATAACGGTGGAAAAGATTATTGGGGAAATTTGCTGTACAATGGAGCACC
>JBJELS010000028.1:0-4075 GCA_051879275.1 Lachnospiraceae bacterium | reverse complement strand
TGCCCGGCCAGAACCTGTGTGGCTGTCTGAACCTCTGAAGAATTAGTAATTGTACGTTCCATATAATCAATTCCTTTTTCTTCAAAATAGGCTTTAGCCCGTTCCACCGTCAATACAGAATTAGGCAAACTCAAATCGTAAAGAATACCTACTGTCTCTATACCCGGAGTAAGCCTCTGTGCTAACTCAAATAATGTATCAATGGGTACTACATTGCAGCTTCCCGTAGCATTTTTATCCGGCATATTTAAATCACTCATTATTCCTGCACTTACAGGATCCGTAACGGAAATAAATACAATCGGAATATTCCCATCTGCATTTACTGCTGCCTGTGTCGCTGAGGTAACCAAGGGAACGATTAAGTCCACTCCTTCATCCTGAAAAGAGGACAAAATATGATTTAAGGCAGTCATACTTCCACCTGCATCCTTGCAGACAAACTCCAGTTTAGCTTCATCATAGCCAAGTGCTCTCAGTTCATCCATGAATCCCTGCCTCATATCCGTAAAAGATGGGTTTTGACTAAGCTGGACTATGCCTACTTTGATGATCGTATCCTTTTTATGTCCAGATTCATTCTGACAGCCTGAGAGTATCAGTAAAATCCACAAACCTATTATCCATTTTTTCATCTATTTATTCTCTTTATCCCATTATTCATTCCCAAATACCAATTCCCCTGTCCAATCACTTATCCCACCACATTCGACTACATTTGTATAGCCCTGTTCCATGAGACTTTCTGCTGCAACTATACTGCGGTTGCCACTACGGCAATAGACATAAATTCTCTGTGTTTTATCTGAAAGTATTGAAGTCTCTCCCGCTTCTATATCTGCAACCGGCAGACATACTGCTCCGGGAATATGTCCCTGAATAAATTCTTCTTCAGTACGCACATCTAACAGAAGAAAGTCTGTTTCTTTCTCCAATTCTTCAGCCAGCTCTTCCATATTAATCCGGTTATAGGTTATAGTTTCTTGTTTTACCCCGCCGCAGCCGATGGTCAAAACGGCAAGCATAAGAAAAAGAACTGTCTTTTTCATGATTCTCTCCTTAGTCCTGTCTTTAAGCTTTCTCTTCCTTTTTTCGTGGTCTCACCAGCCGAGCCAGCAAAATACTGATTTCAAATAAAACTAACAGTGGTAACGCTAACAGCGTCTGGGATACCACATCAGGAGGTGTCAAAACAGCTGCTATAATAAAAACACCGAAGACAATAAATCTACGCCCCTTGCTGAGAGTTTTGGCATCTATGATTCCTAATCTGGACAAAGCCACTACAACAATCGGTGTCTCAAACATAACTCCAAACGGGAGCAAAAAAGAAAACAGAAAAGAAACATATTCTGCTAATGAAAACATAGGCGTAGCCACTTCCTCCCCGGAGACTATAAAAAAATTCACTGCCAGATTAAAGACCATCACATAGGCAAAAATTACTCCCAGTACAAAGAGAAAAAGACCCGCTATCATCAAAGCACTAAAAGCCAGGCGTTCTTCTTTATATAAGGCAGGCCGGATAAACCTCCAAAGAGCAAAAAAAATCAGGGGACTGGCCAAAACCGTTCCCGCAATAAAAGAAAGCTTCAGTTGTGCAGTAAAAGCTTCCGAAACCGCCGTGTAAATAATCTCTATATTCCGCTCTAAAATAGGCTGGGATATCCACTGTACCAATTGTTTAGAATAAAAAGAAAAAATAATTAAAAAGCATACCACAATCACTCCTAGAGAAAAGAGTAAAAGCTTCCGTAAATCTTTCAAGTGCTCCATTAAAGGTTTTGCTTCTAATTCATATATTTCCTGATTCAAGCTGCTTTTTGGTGGCTGCTTTAAGGATTTATTCACTTCTCTTCACCACTATCTTCTTTGCTCTTTTTCACACTTTCAATATCATCAGACTTCATTTCACTTTTAAACTCCTTAATTCCCTGGCCAAGAGATTTACCCAATCCGGCTAAGCGGCTTCCTCCAAAAAGCAGAATAGCCAAAGCCAAAATTAACAATAATTCAGTTGTACCGATTCTCATCTTCACTTCCTCCTATCATTGATAAATTATTTCATCCCTTCCTTAAGAGAATCTATCTCTTTTTGAACAGATTGGATATCCTTTTTTACATCTGCCAGAGGATCCAGCGAGGATAGTTCTTTTTTCACAACCTTCACCGGATTATTTTCATCCACTAACGTTTTAACCTCCGATAGACTCTGTGAGAGCTCCTGCAGACATGCTTCTTCTTTTACGGGAATTACAGCTTCATTTAATTCCCCCATCATTTTTTTCAGACTTTTAATTCCTTTTGCTAATCCTCTTGCCAGCTTGGGTAAATCCTTAGGCCCAACAACAAGAAAGGCAATCAGCAGAATGACTACCAGCTCCCCGAATCCTATGTTAAACATTCTGCACACCTCCTTTGGTAACTTCCTCTCCACCCATTTTCTCACATATTTGGCGATAGATTTCCGGTGTATTGACGTTTAAAAAATAGTGAGATGAAGCATATTCTTTTGGAACGGATATTATTCTTCCTCCTGCCTCTTTCAAAATCTGGCGCATTCTGAAATCTCCAACCTTCATCAGCTTTTCGATAGCCGGCAGACAGGCCTTCGTATATATTCCACACAGCGGAAATTCTTTTCCATCCCCGGTCTTAAAATAAAGCACGGGTTCTCCCTGATGCTCCTTTAGGATATATTCAGCCAATTCCACAGGAAAAAAAGGCATATCACAGGGTACTACCATAAGGGCATTGCAGGCGCATTCCTGTAAAACAGAATAAATCCCACCCATAGGACCCCGTCCCGGAAAAACATCTGCAACAGGAATCCATTTTGTTTCCCCAGTCCTCTCCTGCTGACCGATAGAAAGATATCCCAAAGGTAAAAAAGATAATGTTTCTTCTATCATGGATAAAAAAGTGTCTGTACCATAAGCTAAATCAGCCTTTTTAACACCACCCATACGCTTTCCCTGGCCGCCTGCCAGAATTAAAGCGCCATAGCCATCTTTCATTACCATAGGAATTTCCTCTCCTTCGTGGGATATTCAGAAACTTTCCACTGCCAAGACAAATAAATATGCTGCCTGCCGCTACCACAGCCACAGGCAGCATATTTTATTTATTATAAATCATAATTTATAATCTCACAATAGTACCAAAGAACAAAATACGACCTAAAAATTCAGAAATCAACAGCAGTGCAAAAAATGCCGTAAATTGTTTACTGGTGAGTGTATCACGCTTTCTGATTCCTGCATATATTGCGTAAATACCAACAATACCAAGAATTGCCATCCTGGCCAAATACATAGAATCCTGGGTAATCAGATAGGCACTCCCTGCTGCTGCATAATTACCTCCCGCCAGTGTGGATACATAAATCAGTGTACTGATAAATGCAAGGATTGCCACCGCTCCTACCAGTTTAGCTCCCCCTGCTGCCATTCCCTCCGGTTTACATAAAAGAACAGCAAGGGATACGCCCAACATAACCGCTGTCAGGGCAAAGGAAATCGGAGTATTTGCACTATACCATGCCGGAATAGAAGGAATGGTATAAATCATACTGGTAACAAAAACGGCACATACACCAAGCAGGCAGGCCAAAATACCAAGTGGCTTTAATACTCCTTCTTTCTTTAGCTTAAGGCAAACCAAAAAGAGGAAGCTTACTCCCAGAAATCCACCATAGAAAAGTACTTCTCTGGACAGCCATGAACGGCCCAGGTTAAAGAATGCATTAAAGGCTAAAAACGGATGTCCCAAATGCAAAATCATTGCTCCGAGTCCTACTACGCCTGAAATAAATGCAGCTAGATAAGAGTAAAAAGCTGCTCCCTTATCTGCTTTACCCATGAAATAATCTACCACAAAAGTGGCAATAAATGTACCAATACACAACTGAGAAAGAACCGTTCCCAGAATCAGACTTACATCTCCCATAGCTTACCTCCTCACCTGTTTTACGGACTGAGGAAGCTTGACACGCAAGTTTGCACCTGTCATGTTTTCTTCCGGGAAGCCCGCTACATCTTTAACCAATGTTGCTTCGTTCAGGGTATTCATATCC
>JBJELS010000027.1:0-4082 GCA_051879275.1 Lachnospiraceae bacterium | reverse complement strand
CCATCGGAACGGTGGGACTGATCAAGGCACTTTTTTCTTTTAATCCGGAAAAGCAATCCAAGCTGGGGACCTATGCGGCAAGATGTATAGAAAATGCTATCCTCACATGGAGGGATTTATGTACAGGAATAAAATTTAGCAGGGATATAAATATTTGTATATCAAGGTACCTTTACAGATAAAAAATTTGCGGTATAATAAAAAGAGCTTAGGTATTTAAGGAGGTACTGTAAATGAAGGAGCTATATGAGTCCGGAAACAAGGATGATCGACTGATTGGACATTTCAGAGAGATAGGACATACCCTGCGCCATATTTCTGAGGGCAGGGGCAGTCAGAAGCGGATTCTTATGATTTTGGATGAAACGGGAAAAATCACCCAGAGTGAGCTGACTGAAAAGCTTAGGATACAGCCCGGCTCTGCCAGCGAGGTAATTGGAAAACTGGAGGCGGCAGGTTTACTTATTCGCATTCCCAGTGAGGCTGACCGCAGAACAACGGATATTCTACTGACGGAAGCGGGAAGAGCTGAGGCAGAAGAAGCCCGAAGACAAAGGAAGGAACACCGGCAGCAGATGTTTGCCTGCCTTTCAAAGCAGGAGAAGCAGACACTACTGGAGCTTTTGGAAAAAATCAATGAGGCCTGGGAGCATCAGTATCCGTACGGTGGCTTAGAGTCAGGAGGCAGAAAGGGCCGGAGACATCATCATGGACGGCACAGGGAGAAATGAGATGTGGAGGTATGTAAGAAGATATCTGCATTTTGCCGTCCTGGCTGCCCTGTTCATGATTGGGGAAGTGCTGATGGATCTGCTTCAGCCCAGGCTGATGAGCAGTATTGTGGATGAAGGTGTTCTGGGAATTTACAGGGGAGGTTCAGGTGATCTTCGGCTGATTTGGACACTGGGGCTTCAGATGATTGGTCTGGTGCTTTTTGGCGGACTTTGTGGAAGTCTGAATAATGTATTTGTCCATCTGACGGGACAGAATGTGGGAAATGAGATACGAAAGGATGCCTTTGCCAGAATCATGTCCTTTTCCTTTCCCCAGGTAGATCGGTTTGGCACCGGCTCTCTGGTTACTCGTGTGACTAACGATATTACGCAGGTACAGAATTTCGTTTCCCAGTTCGTTAGGGGAGTGATACGAACCTCCATGCTGATGTTCGGCAGCATTTTCTTTATGTTTCGGCTGAATCTGCAGTTTGGCAGAATAGTTCTTTGTGCCTTTCCCTTTATTGTAGGCTGTCTTGCTCTTTGTCTGACTAAGGCCAACCGCCTGTTTTACCAATTGCAGTCCAGACTGGACAGAATCAATTCCATCATGCAGGAGGATATAGCGGGCATTCGCATCATCAAGGCCTGTGTCCGGGAAAGTTATGAAAAGCTTCGCTTCGGTAAGGCCAATGGCGAACTGATTGGGACACAGCTTAAGGTATTGACGATTTTTGCTCTGATGAATCCGGTGATTAATGCTTTGATGTATATAGTGGTGACCGTGATTCTGCTTGCAGGCTCCTACCAGGTTGATGAAGGCGGGGCCACTCCCGGAGATATTATGGCTGCCATTACCTATACTACCCAGCTACTTAATGGGATTCTGATGCTGACGCTGCTGTCCCAGAATATTTCCAGAGGATATGCTTCCTGGAAGCGGCTAAAGGAAGTGCTTCAATGCAGACCAAAGCTGCAGGACGGAGGCTTTGACGGCGATACTGCGGTTAAGGGAGAAATTGAATTCAGGAATGTATCCTTTTCCTATCCGGGAAGCAGCCAGACTGTACTTAAAGGGATAAATCTGACTATCCAACCGGGAGAAACGGTGGCAGTTATGGGAGCTACAGGCTGCGGAAAGTCTTCCCTGGTGAATCTGATTCCCCGATTTTATGAGGTGACGGAGGGGGCAGTTCTGGTAGATGGGGTAGATGTCCGGGAATATAATCAGAAAGCACTTAGGGAAAAGATTGGGATAGCTCTGCAAAAGAGCGAGCTTTTCAGTACCTCTATCCGGGAAAACATCAGCTGGGGCAGGCCCACAGCTGATGAGGAAGGAATCCGTCAGGCAGCAGAGGCTGCCCAGGCAGATGACTTCATCGGCTCCCTGCCGGAGGGATATGATACTATGGTGGCGGAACGGGGGATGAGCCTGTCCGGTGGCCAGAAGCAGCGGATTTCCATTGCCCGATCCATGGTCAGAAATGCAGAAATTCTGATTTTTGACGATTCCACCAGCGCCCTTGATCTGAAAACCGAAGCCAGCCTGTATAAGGCTTTGCAGGATATCAGCCCGGACAGCACAAAGCTGATCGTTGCCCAGAGAATTGCTTCTGTCCGGCGGGCAGACCGAATTGTGGTGTTGTCCGGCGGAAGCATAGAGGCCTGTGGAACCCATGAGGAGCTGATGACTGGCTGTAAAACCTACCGGGATATCTACGATTCCCAGATGGGAGAGGAAACATTCCCGGAAGAAGAAGGGAGGGAGATAACCTATGTCCAGTGAGAAGAAGCTGTCGGAGCAATCCTTTCCGGGAATGAACCGTGGGGCAAGATTTACTCCTGTGGAGTATGCGGGAAATATCGGCAAAACCCTGAAACGAATCCTGATTTATTTTACCAAAGAAAAAATTCTGGTAGTTTCCATGCTGGCCATCGTGATATTGGGCACACTCTGTGGTATTTATGCACCCAGCCTGCAAAGCAGAGCCATAGACAGAATTGCAGGACTGCAAAATGGCTCCCTGACCCATATTCTGGTGCTAATGCTGACTGTCTACCTGCTCTATAGCGGCAGTCAGCTTCTACAGGGATTGTTAAGTGCAAGACTCAGCCAGCGTATTGTCAAACGGATGAGAGAAGAGCTGTTTGATCAGATTGTGGATATGCCCATTCATTATCTGGATACCCACTCCCATGGGGATGTGATGAGCCGCATGACCAATGATATTGAGAATATCTCCACAACGGTGTCCCAGTCACTGCCATCCTTTTTTTCCGGGGTGCTGACCATAGTGGGAACCGTAGCGGTGATGCTGTATTACTGCTGGCAGTTGGCCCTGCTCAGCTGTGCTACGGTTATTCTGACCTTGGGGGCAACGAAAATTTTGTCCGGAAATGTCCGTAAATTTTCCCGGAAACGCCAGCAGCTGATGGGGTGTTTAAATGGTACGGTGGAGGAAATGATCTGGGGCTATCACACGGTAGTGGCATATAATCATCAGGAAATAACCAGGAAAGAATTCTGTACCACCTCGGATGAGCTTACCGGGGCCGGTATCCGGACGGACATATTCAGTGGTGTTATGGGGCCGATCATGAACTGTATCGGAAACATCGGCTTCGTGATCATTGCCGTATTCGGCGGTTATTTTGCCATCAACGGATTGATTTCCGTAGGGGTGATTTCTGCCTTTGTGGTTTATGCCAAACAGTTCAGCCGCCCGATCAACGAGCTGGCCCAGATCTATGGTCAGCTTCAGACCGCCATTGCAGGAGCAGAAAGAGTGTTTATGGTTCTGGATGAATCAGGCGAGGATAAGTCCGGTGAGTCCTTGGAGGCAGAGGGAGATGCCGCCGTCTCCTTTAAACAGGTGAACTTCTCCTATGTACCGGGGCAGCCGGTGCTTAAGGATTTTACCCTGAGGGTTCCGGCAGGTAAAAAGGTAGCGCTGGTAGGCTCAACCGGTAGCGGAAAGACTACCGTGGTCAATCTGCTGATGCGTTTTTATGAACCGGACAGCGGTGAGATTTGGATTGACGGACAGAATATTGCAAAGGTGTCCCGTGACAGTCTTCGCAAAAACGTTGCCATAGTGCTGCAGGATACGGTACTGTTTTCCGACACAATCCGAAATAACCTGCACTATGCCAATGAGACTGCCACACAAAAGCAGCTGGAAGAGGCTGCCGGAATGAGCCGATGTGAAGAAATGATTGCCGGGCTTGAGCAGGGTTGGGAAACCGTACTGGAGGAAGGGGGAACAAACCTCAGCCAGGGGCAGCGGCAGCTGCTGGCTATCGCCCGCGCCTTTGTGGCTGACCCTAAGCTTTTGATTCTGGACGAAGCCACCTCCAATGTGGATACCC
>JBJELS010000026.1:0-4095 GCA_051879275.1 Lachnospiraceae bacterium | reverse complement strand
TCAGTGTAACCATTAAGGCGACAGGACTGAAATACAGCCTGACCAATGCCACCGTACTGGATGGAGAACCTTTATCCACCATCATCAAGGCAGTGGCCAATAAAAAGAACGTAACCTTAAGTCATGTCTATACGGAGCAGACAGGCTTTGCTGCAGAGCTGATTGGAGCCGGTGAGGATATTAGGCTGACCAGTGATGCTGCTATGCAGGTAGGAAAGTACAAGGTTTCCCTGTATATTCTGGCAGAGGACAGTGCCCATGAGGCAAAGCTGGATGCCTTAAAACAGGCAATTGAAGGTGCAACAGGTGATAAGGCGGCAGAGAAAGCTGCCTATGCAGCAGCCATGAAGCAATACGGTACTGCAGTAACCACCACCATTACGGTAAAGGCAAAGGCGACTACAGCAGGAAAGCTTAAGCTGGCAAGCACGAAGGCAGCCTTCAGTGCAGATAAGTATGAGGCCGACAGCTACGTGGTAACCATTCCCTATACCCAGGTAGTGGACAAGAAGGTAGCTACCGTTTCCTTCACCAATATGGTTAAGGTACAGAACAGTGATCCTGATCCTGTGGAAGTAGATTTGATTACGGCAGAGGTTGCTGACCAGAGCATTAAGCTGACCATGGAGAAGGAAAATCTGCTCAAAGCAGTAGCAGCGGGAAAGGCAGCCTATGGAAAGGCTCTTAAGGCAAGTCTTACTGTAAGCTTTGGTGAGGGAACTAAGGAAGAAAGCTACAACCTTACCGTAACCATGCCTAAGCAGGCCATGACTCTTCTGGAAGCTGAAGCGGCAGTAAGAAAGGCTGATCTGAACGGATTGGATCAAGTTGAGATTGAAGACGCACTTAAAGAAATTTTATCTCTGGATACAGCAGTAACCTATCGGGTTGACGAAGGAACTAAGAAGGATGGCGACAGTGAAAAAGGTATTGATGGTTCACAGGAGTATGTAATTACCTTAGAGGAAAATGGTGATTCAAAAGAAATTCGTGTAGTTAAAGTGATTCCTGCCACAGGTAAACAGCCAAGCAGTTTAATAACTGAGTTGCAGCAGTTTGCTGATGCTTACCAGGTGGCCAATGATACGACTGTAGAAGAGATTGGTAAGGCAGCAAGAGAGGAATTAAAGATTTCCGACTATCCTAACTTAAGACTTATAGTAGTTGAAAACAGTAAGGTGCCGGCAACTGAATCAGATAAAGGAAGCCTGGATGTAACCTACAAAATTGTGGATGTTAAATATGGCTATGATGAGCAGCAGTTAGGTAAGGTATATGAGATTGCTATTTTATCACCCGCACCATAAAGTGTTTTGATATAACACTTAAACAAAAGAATAAAAGCTGTCATTAACGGATAGCTCAGACGCAGGAGGCTGTGACCCGATACGGGCCATAGCCTCTCTGCTTGTAGGAAAAAGGCAAATAAAAACCACGGCATAACCCACCGTGGAAGAAAACGGAGATGGAGGGATTTGAACCCTCGCACCGGGATTACCGGCCTGCCGCTTTTCGAGAGCGGTCCCTTCAGCCACTTGGGTACATCTCCAAAATATAATTTTTTATCAGCCTTACCCATTGTATAAAAAAAAATGTAATTTGACAAGGGGAAGGGTTACTAAAATGAAAAGAATTCCTTTGGAACAACTCTGGTTCCGATTTATCAAAGCTGCACTAAATTGTGGAATGGGGATGCAGATATATCCCCATTCTTTACTTGTATTCGTATAATTCCTGTAGTAAAGTAGTTAAGAATAATAGGGAAGTGATGGAGCTAAAAAGAGGAGAAAGGAATGTTTTGCATCAGTGTAAGCTATAAAAAAACACCATTGTCCATAAGGCAGCAGTTTGTATTCTCCGAGGCAGAGCAGGAGCAATTTTTATTTGAACTGTTGGATAAAAGAAAAATAACCGGTGGAGTTATCGTATCTACCTGTAACCGCAGTGAAATATATTTTACTGCAGAAGAAGTAAACCAGGTGGAGGAGCTTCTGCATTCCTTTAAAGGAATAGCAAAGGAGCATATCAGAAAGTATTGTCTGTATTATCAGGAGAAAAGGGCGGTTTTGCATCTGTTTCGGGTAATTTGCGGATTGGATTCCATGATATTGGGAGAAGACGAGATTCTGCATCAGGTAAAAGAGGCATATCTTTTGGCAGATAAAGGAGGATATACAAACAGTGAATTAAACCTTGTCTTTCAGGGCGGCTTTCATTGTGCAAAGCTTTCTAAATCCACAACCAGACTTTCCAATACACCGGTGTCCATTGGAACACTTACGACCAATATTGTCAGTGATTATCGAAAAAATATCCCTGAGGAAGCAGAAAGAAATGTACTGGTCATAGGTGCTACAGGCAAGATTGGTTCCATTGTGGCAAAGGATTTGATGGCAAAAGGAATTCCGGTTATCGGAACCGGCAGGAAACGCAGATGTACTGACGGGTTGTCTTTGAAGGATGATGAGAGGATGGAGTGGCTGGATTTTGACAGGCGGTATGATGCGGTTGCCGGAGTAGGGGTAATTGTCAGTGCTACTTCCAGCCCTCATTATACGCTGACAAAGGAAGAGTTTCTGCACTGGGCAGTCCCGGGAAGGCCCTATCTTATGATTGATTTAGCAGTCCCCCGCGATATTGATAAAGAACTGAATCAACAAGATAATATCACTTTGCTGGATATTGATTATTTTAAAACGCTTTCCAGGGAGAACAGTAATATTAAGCTGAGCGAGAAGGAAAAGGCTGAGAGTATTTTACAGGAATGTGCGGAGGAGGTTTTGAAGAAACTCTACCTGAGAAATTTTATGGAACAGATGGAAGAAAAATTTCAGGAAAAATGGTTTCGGAAAATGATTTATTATCTGAGGGACACCCTGGACAGTGATCAGCTTTCACAGGTGCTTGAGCGGATTTATCGTAATGAATCTTCCTGCCATTAGCCCATGAGAAGTAAAAGAAGGGAGATAATAGGATGGCTTACTTCCCGTTTATGATAGAAATAGAAGATAAAAAGTGCCTGATAGTGGGTGGCGGCAGCATCGCCTTTCATAAAGTGAAGCTACTGGTGGATTTTCATGTCCGAATTCAAGTGGTTGCGCCAAAGATTTGTCTGTCGCTGAGGACATTGGCAGAGGAGAAATCCGATCTGATTCGACTGACAGAGCGGGAATTTCAGGCAAAAGACATAGATGGAATGGATTTTGTTGTAGCGGCAACGGATGATGACAGACTGAATTACTATGTTTCCCAGCTGTGCAGCCAGAAAAATATTCTGATTAATGCAGTGGATATGAAGGAAGCCTGTAGCTTCATTTTTCCGGCAGTGATTAAGGATAAGGATTTGGTGATTGCCATTTCCACAGGAGGACAGAGTCCGGCAGCGGCAGCCTATGTAAAAAGGCAGATTTCCGGGGATATTCCCGATTACTACGGAGAAATGATTGAAACCATGGGGGGATATCGGGACTATATTTTAAAGCATGTGGATACTGCAGGAAAAAGAAAAGAGCTGTTTAATCAATTGTTGGAGTATGGAGACAGCCATGGGGGAAAAATCCCCAAGGAGCTGGTGCAGATGTTAGTGGAGGAAAAAAGGGATGGAGAAGATAATTCGAATTGGCACCCGGGGAAGCAGACTGGCTCTCATGCAGACAGAAATGGTTATAGTCAGTCTTAAACGAATAATTCCGGATTGGACCATAGAAACAGTGGTTCTTCATACCCGGGGGGATAAGCTTCTGGATAAGCCATTAGTAGAATTTGGCGGAAAAGGCCTTTTTATCACCGAATTTGAGGAAGCGTTGACAGAAGGGAGAATCGATTTGGCGGTACATAGTGCGAAGGATATGCCTATGAAATTAGCAGATGATCTTGTTATAGCCGCAGCATTGCCCAGAGCGGACGCCAGAGATGTACTGGTGATAAAAAAGGGAGCAAAAGAGAATCCGGTTATTGGAACGGGAAGTCTACGCCGACAGTTTCAGCTGAAAGCTATCTATCCTCATATGCAGTGTGTTTCCATTCGGGGAAATGTTCCCACTAGACAATATGTAATGACCTCCACATTGTAGGTTCGTGGATTTACCTGTATAC
>JBJELS010000025.1:0-20515 GCA_051879275.1 Lachnospiraceae bacterium | reverse complement strand
AGCTTTCGATATTAAGGCAGATGTGCTTGTATCACTGGCCTTGGTAGCGGCTGTGTGTATTGGAGAGGATTTTGCAGCGGGAGAGGTTGCATTCATTATGCAGCTGGGTGCCTTGCTGGAGGACTTAACCGTTGCAAAGGCAAGGGCAGGGATTGAGAGGCTTGTACAGCTTACTCCCCAAACCGCAAGAGTAGTTGTAGGAGGAAGGGAAAAAGTGATTCCGGCAGAAGAAGTGAGGGTAGGAGATATTATCCGCGTTCTGCCGGGAGAGACGGTTGCAGTGGATGGGGTGATTCTTTCCGGGAAGACATCAGTGAATCAGGCAGTAATGACCGGGGAAGCTTTACCGGTAGATAAAACGGTGGGAGATGAGGTAGCCAGCGGAACGATGAACCAGTTTGGTGCCTTTGAAATGCAGGCTGTGAAGGTAGGTGAGGATAGCTCTATTCAGAGAATGATTAGGCTGGTCCAGTCAGCGGATGCAGGAAGGGCAAAAATAGTAGGAATTGCAGATAAGTGGGCGACTTGGATTGTTGTGATTGCTTTAACTGCAGCAGCACTTACCTGGTTGATTTCAGGAGAAATTATCCGTGCAGTAACTATACTTGTTGTATTCTGCCCATGTGCCTTAGTGCTGGCAACTCCTACGGCTATTATGGCAGCTATCGGAAATGCCACTAAACACGGCTTTCTTGTTCGTGAAGGGGATGCTTTGGAACGGCTTTCAAAGGTCTCCCGAATCATCTTTGATAAAACGGGTACACTTACCTACGGAACTCCCAAGGTAGAGGAAGTTGAAACAGTATCCACTTACAGTCGGGACGAGGTATTTGCTTATGCGGCAGCAGTAGAGAAAATGAGTGAGCATCCTCTTGGCAAGGCTGTAGTAAGCAGCTATAGAAAAAAGCCTATCGAGGTGGTAGAATTTAAAATGATACCGGGAGAGGGAGTTTCGGCAATCGCAGAAGGAAAGCATGTGAAGGCCGGGAACCTAAAGTTCATCGCCGGGAATGAGAAGGTGGAGTTTTCCCATGCCTTGGCAAAAGGGGCGGGAAAATATATTAACGAAGGAAGCAGCATAATTTATCTATCCATTAATGACGTGATGGCTGGCTATATCGTCTTATCGGACACAGTCAGGGAAGAGAGCAGACAGACCATCAGCCGGTTAGGCAGTTTTGGTATTCGGACAGTTCTGCTTACCGGAGATAGTCAAAAGGCAGCAGCAGCCATTGCCCAAAACCTGAATCTGTCGGAAGCTTATGCAAGCTGTTTGCCGGAGGATAAGCTGAAGCGGATTGAGGAATATCAGAAAAATGGTCAGGCGGTATGTATGATCGGTGATGGAATTAATGATGCTCCCGCCTTAAAAAAGGCCGATGTAGGTATTGCCATGGGTGGTGTGGGAAGTGATATTGCGGTAGATGCTGCGGATATCGCTCTTGTGGATGATGAAGTAAAAGAGCTCCCCCACTTATTTGCACTTTCAAAGAGGATGATGAACACGATTAAAATAAATCTGACCTTTTCCATGGGGCTCAATTTCCTTGCCATTTTGCTGGCCATAACAGGATATCTGGGGCCTGTTATCGGTGCGTTGGTGCATAATGCGGGATCAGTGTTTGTGATTATTCATTCGGCTCTTTTATTAAAATGGAAATATGACAGCACTGATTCTACAGGGAGAAGGAATAGCTGAGGAACAGGAGGAGAGTAATGGCAAATATCTTTATACATGGTTTGGGGCAGACATCTGCAAGCTGGGAAAGAACCCTTCAAGGTCTGGAGGTATCGAAGGATATATATTGTCCCGATTTATTCACAATATTGGGCGAGGGAGAAAGCAGTTATTCCCAGTTGTATAGTGGATTTTCAGCGTATTGCGGCAAAATAGCGGAGAAGGTAAATCTATGTGGATTGTCCCTGGGCGGTGTGCTGGCTTTACATTATGCGGTGGAAAATCCGAAGAAAGTAAATTCCTTAATTTTGATTGGGACACAATACCGTATGCCTAAAAAATTGCTGGCCCTTCAAAATAAGATATTTAAGCTTATGCCCGAGAAAATGTTTAAAGAAATGGGATTTGGAAAGGAAGGAGTGATTGCTCTTATACATAGAAAATGCGGGGCATGAAGTCAATACAGACAATCCCCAAAGACTGGCAGAGCTGATTAACGGGTTCTGGAAATTTCATGCTTGATGGTTAGAATTCCTCTGTCATAAATTTGGATTGACAGTTACGATTGCAAAAGACTTTCTGTGCATTTTATCAGCATGGCTTTTGCATATAGATGATTTTATTTAGATTCGTTCTCAATAGATTTGCTTGGAAGGCTGGCCTCAGACTGCTCCAGGCCCCTGGACTTCGCTGCTGCTTTGTGCATGGTTCTTAAAACAGTTAAATCCGTTTCCTGCATAATGCGCTGACAAAGGCTATTGGAAACCGGGCCTAAATCCTCCAATAAGTCAAGGATAGCCTCGCTTATTTTCTCCGTGACAGAAGAGTTCTATATTGATTAGAACTTAAAGTTTTGTATTATACAAGTTTTTTATTTTAATTACATTTATTGCGTGTGCACTGACGCATTTATTTAACGCCCCTGTGCTCAATTATATGAATGTGAATAAAGTAAATGCTTATATCTGCTGCTTGCTTTTTGCTACCGGAAAAAGTATTATAGAAAATAGCTAACAGATATTTGAAAGCAGGTATCTGGTTAGAATCCCTCAATAAGTCAAGGATAGCTATGGAGGAACAGTATGAATAGACCAAAATATACAGAGGAATTTTTGGCAGTCATTTTTTAAAAGCTAATGCAGCAGCTAAGAAAAATTTACACAAGGAGTTGCTTGCAAATGGAAATTATTATACCTACACGGATCAGGGAAAAGAATTTCATCGTAAAAGCTATCTGTTATGGGAAAAGCCTGATTATCTAAAAGGCGATCATATTGAGGTTTTTGCAAATCATTTGGGAAAATCGACTATACGATTATAATGGGGCTGTAAGCTTGGGAGGAGCTAATCCTGCAGAGGATTATCCCCGTTTACGGTCATACGGATTGCCTTTTTCTATATACCAGGAAAAGGCAATAAAAATACAGTGGACTACATTTTAGAGAAAGGATGACAATGCTTATATTAATCGGCATTGTATGGATGAGTGTTTTAATGTTGAGGAATTCATACGTGTTAATTGCGAATATCCGGGAGAGTGGAATGGCGAAACACGGAGACAGTTATGAATGATCAATTTATCCAAAGTGTATGGATAGACTGGAGTAAGGTGGAGGAAGGAAGCTATCTGCGAAATATCGAAACGATTCGGGAAATGGAAAGAATTGATTTTCATCGGTCCATCACCTTTTTTGTGGGAGAAAATGGAAGCGGAAAATCCACCTTGTTGGAAGCTGTTGCCATAGCCTGCGGCTTTAATCCCGAAGGAGGAACGAAAAACTATAGCTTTTCCACTAGGGATACGCATTCTCGGCTTTGCGATGCCATCAGAATATCCCGTGGATTTAACCGACCGGGGTGGGGCTATTTTCTCAGAGCGGAAAGCTTTTATAATGTTGCTACCCAGGAGGAAGAGTATGCGGATATTGCTCATCCTTCACAGTGCTATCATGAAAAATCTCACGGAGAGAGCTTTCTTGCCCTTACCCAAAGCCAGTTAAGGCCCAACGGCCTGTATCAATAATCGGGAGCAACTGCTTAAACGACTGCTTTTGGAATAGAGAAAGAGCAAAAATGGGAAACGCAGGAGGTACGAATGAAGAAGGTATGTATATTAAAGGGAAGTCCCAGAGCGGGCGGCAATACCAACGCGTTGCTGAAGCCTTTTGCAGAAGAATTGAAAGAAAAGGGCTGTGAATGTCGGGAATTTGATTTATATCGGATGGAGCTTAGGCCCTGTGTTGCCTGTCGCTGCTGCCAGAAGGACTGGACAGTTTTTGGCTGCCCCATCAAGGATGACATGCACAAAATTTTTGAGGTAATCCGGGAAAGTGATCTGTTAATCGTGGCCACTCCAATCTACTCCTGGTTTTGTACAGGACCAATGAAAAATGTGCTGGATCGCATGGTATATGGCATGAATAAGTATTATGGTGAGGAACGGGGACCCTCCCTTTGGGAAGGAAAGGAACTTGCTTTGCTTGTCAGCTGCGGTTATCGTCCCGAACGGGGAGCGGATCTTTTTGAAGAGGCAATGAAGCGGTACTGTAAACACTCCCGACTCCATTATCGAGGAATGCTTGTCAAGCGGCATTTGGGCTATCAGACGGAATTTATGGATGAAGAGAAGGAACAGCATGCCAGGGAATTTGCGGATAATCTGCTCATGGCTGAGCCGGGAGAATAAACGGTTGTATTTCCGGGATAAATTTGATAAAGTAATAACAAATTTGGCAAAAGAAAAGGGGGATAAATAATGCGGTATTGTTTTGGTGTAGATATCGGCGGAACCACGGTTAAGATGGGAATCTTTAACGAGGATGGGGAAATTGTGGAAAAATGGGAGATTCCTACTTTTACGGAGAATGAAGGGATTCGAATTATACCGGATATTGCAGCTTCCGTTCAGGAGAAGATTGGGGCACATCATTTGGGGAAAAAGGAGTGTCTGGGCATAGGTGTAGGAGTACCGGCCCCGGTAACCAATGATGGTGTGGTTAATGGAAGTGCTAATCTGGGTTGGAAATATAAGGAAGTGAAGAGGGAACTGGAAGAACTTACAGGGATGCCTGTTATTGTAGGAAATGATGCCAATGTTGCTGCTCTGGGAGAAATGTGGAAGGGAGCAGGAAAGGGCTGCAGGAATATGATTATGATTACGCTGGGTACCGGCGTAGGCGGAGGAGTTATAGTAGGCGGAAGGGTAATTACCGGGGAACACGGTGCAGGAGGAGAGGTAGGCCATATCTGTGTAAACTACAGTGAAACAGGCCACTGTGGCTGTGGTAATCAGGGCTGCCTGGAACAGTACGCCTCTGCTACGGGAATCGTTAATCTGGCAAAAAAGAAGATGGAAACGGAAACCAGAAAGACCCTGCTTTCCCAGGGGGAAATTACGGCAAAATCCGTTTTTGATGCAGTGAAGGAAAAGGATGAAGTGGCTATGGAGATAGCGGAGCTGTTCGGTGAGTATCTGGGCAGCGGACTGGCAATTTTAGCTGCAATTTCCGATCCGGCAGTTTTCGTTATCGGAGGAGGCGTATCCAAGGCCGGAGAGGTGATTCTTGAGTATACTGAAAAATACTATCAGAAGCGTGCGTTTTTTGCCAATAAACAGGCAAGGCTTGTATTGGCTTGTCTGGGAAATGATGCCGGAATCTATGGAGCGGCCAAGATGGTGATGGATAGAGAATAAGAGAGAGAGGAAAAAAATGAGTAAACCGACTTTGGTCGTTATGGCAGCGGGAATGGGCAGTCGTTACGGAGGCTTAAAGCAGATTGATAAAATTGATGAGCAGGGCCATATTATCATGGATTTTTCCGTCTATGATGCACACCGTGCAGGCTTTGAACAGGTTGTTTTTATCATTAAAAAAGAAAATGAGGCACTTTTTAAAGAAGTAATCGGTGATAAGGCAGCAGGCCGAATGAAGGTAGAGTTTGCCTGCCAGGATGTGTCGGATCTGCCCGTTGGATATGAGGTTCCGCAGGACAGGGTAAAGCCCTGGGGAACTGCACATGCCGTCCTTAGCTGCAGGAAGCTGATAAAGGGTCCCTTTGCAGTAATTAATGCGGATGATTATTATGGTGTGGAGGCCTTTAAGCTGATTTATGATTATTTGACTACCCATCAGGATGATCAGCAATACCGTTACGCTATGGTAGGCTATGAACTGCAAAATACCGTTACCGATAACGGCTATGTCTCCAGAGGTGTCTGTGAGGTAAATGAACGGTACGAGCTTATCCGGGTGACGGAAAAGACACGGATTGAAAAAAGAGCAGATGGTATAGCCTATACGGAAGATGAAGGAAGGACATGGAACACTCTTGCAGAGGATACCATCGTCTCCATGAATATGTGGGGATTCAGCAACAGTATCTTGCAGGAAATTGAGAAACGTTTTCCTGCTTTTCTGGAGAAGGGGCTGAAGGAGAATCCGCTGAAATGCGAGTTTTACCTGCCGACAGTGGTCAGCGAATTACTGGCAGAGAGTAAAGCCACGGTTACTGTGTTGAAATCCGAAGATAAGTGGCACGGGGTCACCTATCAGGAGGATAAGCCCATGGTAGTAAAGGCTATACGGGAATTAAAGGAAAGCGGGCTCTATCCCGAAAAGCTGTGGGAGTAAAGGAAGGAAAGGCTAAAGAAGAGAAAGAAAGGGAATGTCATAGAGGCATTCCTTTTTTTCAATTTCAGGTAAATATCACTGCTTATTCATGCGGCTTTTCTTGCGGTAAGAGCTGGGGGAATGGCCCCGTTGCCTTTTGAAAACCTGAGCAAAATAGCTGGGAGAGGAGAAGCCGCAAAACCGACTGATTGCAGAAAGGGAAAAATCTGTGGTAGTCAGTAGCTTTTCCCCTTCCTCAATTCGTCTGGCAATCAGATAATTAATGGGGGAAATGCCATATTCCTCTGTAAAGGTATGAACAATGTGGTATTTATTGGCATGGGAGACCTCTGCCAGCTGATTCAAGGTTATGTATTCTCTGTAGTGATCATCTATAAAGCGACGAACTGAGGCGGCCAGTCTGGCGGAACTGCTTTTTATTGGTTTTGGAGTGGATAGAAGGCAGGATTGTCGATTCACAAGCAGAATAAGAAGCTCCAGGTAATGTTGGCAAAGCTCTTCAAAACGGGGAGACTTTTGATTGATTTCAGTCAATAGATTTTGCAGCAAAAACATAGTCTGCTCCCGAACAGGTTTAAAGCTGAGCACATGATGGTGGAAGGCTTTTTCATCTCTGTTGAGGGAAAGCTCAAGTCCTTCTATACCCAGAACAATATATTTCATCGGGGTATCAGCGATACCGATTTCGGTATGTACGATATTGGGATTGATAATGACAAGGTCATTGGCAGAAACGGTGCATATCTGATTTTCAATAGAAAAAAAACCATTTCCTTCAATGATATAAAACAGCTCCGAGCAGCTGTGGGTATGCTCAATTGAGTGCCAGTCTCCCATAAATTTTTCCTGGCTCATATATAATAGTCTGGCATTGTGCCGGGTAAGGCTGATGTGAAAATCCTGCAAATCATATCGTAATATGCTCATGAGACAGACTCCTTTGGGGATAAAAAACAAAAACAATTTTCCTTTTGATTATAAGCAGAGAAGCCAAAGAGTTCAAGAAGATAAAGCCACAGTAACACAATATATCTAAAAAAAATCGCAACATTAAGCTTGCATCAGAAGAGGGAAGGTCTATACTTGTTTTTATAGCAGAAAGAGTTTTTTCTTTATCTGCAGGAGAGCCTTATTAATTATATGAAGAGGATATAAAATGACAGAAAAGGAACTTTGCTTATCTTCTGAGGAGCTTAAGCTGGCCTGTGCCAAGCTGAAAGCGGCGACAGACTTCGGATTTATTGCTGAAGAAAGCTTAGAGGCAATGGAGATCAGGAGAAAAGAACATAATCAAAAAATAAAGAAGGAGCTGGAAGAGGGAAAAATAATTTATGGGATGACGCATTTTTCCCCTCCGGCATATCTGCAGTATGAGCTGACCCGGTTCAGGCTGGATTTTGTGTCACAAAAAGCGCAAAACTATCAGTATGCCTGTATAACAGAACAGGAAAAGAAAGCTTTTTTTAGAGAAAACAGGGAGCTTTTTCAACGCTGTGAGGGAGATTACTTTCTTTTTGAGGATGTAGATGCAGTAATAGAAAAGCGCATCAGAGAGGAAGAGTATTATCGATATGTGCAAAACTTATTATGTCAGTGCTGATACAGGAAATGATGAAAATTCCGGTCTCTCCCAAGGAGAGGCTTTTGCGACTCTGAACCGGGTGAATCAATTAACTCTGGAGCCGGGGGATCGGGTTCTGCTGGAATGTGGATCAGTTTTTGAAAATCAATTTCTTCATTTATCGGTTCGGGGAACAGAAGAGCAGCCTGTTTTCATTGGAAAATACGGAGAGGGCAGCTTACCCTGTATAGAGGCTAATGGACAGGGAATATGGTTTCAGGATTACGGGAGCAGTCTGGATGCACCTACACATGTATGGAGAGGAGAGGTATCCAGTGCCGTCCTGCTTACCGACGTCAGTCATCTGATTCTTTCTGATCTGGAGATTACCAATCGGGGAAACAACAGGAAAGATGAGGTATATAACAGTGCTCATAAGATGGACAGGACAGGAGTGGCTGTTGTGGCAAAAAACGGAGGAACTCTGAACAAGATTACCCTGCGGAATCTGTATGTTCATGATGTGGAGGGGAATGTCTACAATAAACATATGAATAACGGGGGAATCTACATTACCGCCCTTAAGCCGGATAATGAACAGGAGTCGGGAATTGCCAGATATGACGGCTTTACCATAGAAAACTGCTTTGTTTATCGCGTAAGCCGCTGGGGAATAGCCTTGGGATATACCTATCAGCATGGACGATTTAAAGGCTGCTTTTTACAGGAGGAATGGTTTAAAAAGTATGGGCATGAAAACATTGTCATTCGTAATAATTATGTGAAGGAAGCGGGAGGTGATGGAATTACGGTGATGTATGCCCTGAAGCCTTTGGTGGAGCATAACACGGCGGATTCTGTGGCAGGGCAGATGAATGCCCGATGCTATCGGGAGCCGCTCAAGCGGCAGGGAATGGTGGCAGCGGCCATATGGCCCTGGAAATGTAAGAATGCTTATTTTTGCCATAATGAAGCAGTGGATACCCGACTGAATCAGGATGGAATGGCTTACGATGCGGATTCCGGAGACGGAACGAGCTATGAGTATAACTACAGCCGCTTAAATGAAGGCGGCTGCATAATGTTCTGTCTGGAAGAGGCGGTAAATAACCGTTTTTGTCATAATTTGAGTATGGATGATCTGGGAGGAACCATCAGCCCGGCAAACAACCCGGATGCCTATATTGCCAACAATACCTTTTATGTTCGTTCAAATGTGCCTTTTATCCGGGCCCATATGGATGGAGGAAAATATCATTTGGAAAATAATCATGTTTTCCCGATGGATTTCTCATTGTGAGTGTACCATACTGCGGCTTTTTTTACGGTATTCGCGGGGAGAGCATAGATGCTGCTTTTTAAAAATCTGTGAAAAATAACTGGGGGAAGAAAAACCGCAGATATGGCTGATTAAAGCCAGGGAGAGATCGGTTGTTTCTAAAAGATGAGCTCCCTCATCAATTCTTTTGGAAATCAGATAATTAATAGGAGATATTCCATATTCTTCAGCAAAGGCATGAGCCAAATGGAATTTGCTTACATGGGAAATCTCGGCTAGCTGATCCAAAGTAATGTTTTCTTTATAGTGCTGGTCGATATAGCGGCGAATGTGACTGCTCATACGGCTGGTTTTTCGGGATACAGGTGCCAGGGTAGTGGAGAAATTGGTCTGTCTTTCCAATAAGACCACCAGAATTTCCATCAGATTCTGACAGATGATTTCGTTTCCCGGAATTTTAGTTTCTACTTCAAACAAAAGCTTCTGTAAATAGAAGAGAATGGTATCCTGAATATTTTTAAAGTTGACGATGCGGTAGTCCGGCTCCTGATTATCCGGATTGGAAAGCTGAAGACCTTCAATACCCAGTACAATATATTTGAAAGGAGAGCCATTCAGGCTGAGTTCAGTATGTAGAACGCGGGGATTAATAATGACCAGATCATTTACGCAAACCGGATGGGTCACTCCTTCAATGAAAAATTGTCCCTCGCCTTCGACTACATAAAAGAGCTCGGCACAGTGATGAGAATGCTGTGTGCTGTGCCAGTCGCCGCCGTAGGTAGCCTGACTCACGTAGAGCAGTCTGGCAGATTTCCGCAGAGAATCTTCCTGATGTGAGGATAAATCGTAGCGATTATTACTCATATTGCCTCCATTCTTATCTAAAATAGGGATATTGGTAAGAGTAAGCAGTGGTTAAACAGATAATTTATATATTTTTAGTAAAAATATAATTATTTTGCTAAATTTAAGAATAAAATAGAAGATTAAAAGCAATATAATTATAAAAATGCTAAAGATATTATAAGTTTATAAATGTATTATAAAAAGACAAAGGGAAAAATGCAAGAATGATTCAAGGAATATTGAAGAAATAAGGAGGGATTTAAACAAGAATAAATTGAGAAGAGGAAAAGAAAAGAAAAAATGCATAATTTTAACCAATATATTTAGTTAAAAGTGGACAAAAATTACAATTATCAGCAAGATTAATAAAAAAATCAGCAAAAAGAAGATTGAATAGAAAACTCAAACAGCTATACTTAAAGCACAGTAGCGGTCGGATATTCCGCCGCTTAAGCAAAAAAGGAGGATACATACATGAAAAAGAGGTTTTTAAGTGCAGTTTTAAGTGTAGCTATGGCTGCCGTTCTTTTAACAGGCTGTGGCGGCTCCGGTGATTCTACTACGACTACAGGTTCATCAGCACCTGCGGACACAGGTACGGATACTCCTGAAGCCGGTGGCGGTACAATCAAGGTGGCAGCCGTTGAAACCGCTTATGGTGCAGATATGTGGAAGGCAGTAACAGAAGCCTTCAGTGCCCAAACCGGTATCCAGGTTGAATTGACCGTTGATAAGAATCTGGAGGATGTGATTTCTCCTGACATGAAAGCCGGTAATTATCCGGACGTTATTATGCGTGCGGTTGGTGCTGAATCCGGAATGACTGAGACCTTTATCAAGGATGAAAATCTGGTTGAACTGACGGATGTACTGGCATTGACCATTCCCGGTGAGGATGTAGTTGTGGGAGATAAGCTGCTGGGTGGCTTTACCGACAATACCATTACTCAGCCCTATGGGAATGATAAGGTTTACCTGATGCCCATGTTCTACAGCCCCTGCGGACTGTTCTACAATGCAGGTCTCTTTGCTGAAAAAGGCTGGGATGTTCCCGAGACCTGGGACGAAATGTGGGAGCTGGGGGATAAGGCAGCAGAGGAAGGAATTGCTCTGTTTACCTATCCTACAGCAGGTTATTTTGATGCTTTCCTGTACGCCCTAATGCACGAAGCATTTGGGGATAATTTCGCGGATGTATTAAATTATGGAGAGGGTGTTTGGGAAACTGCAGAAGCAGAGCAGATTTTTGCTATTCTCGATAAGTTGGCTGATTATACCGAGTCTACCACACCTGCAAATGCCAATGATGACAACTTCCAGAAAAATCAGCAGTTAGTATTAGACAATAAAGCACTGTTTATGCCTAATGGTAACTGGGTAATCGGTGAAATGGCAGAAGCACCCCGCGCAGAAGGCTTTGAATGGGGATTCACTGCACTTCCCGCAATTACGGCAGGTGGAGAAAGAGCTTCCTACGCATGGTTTGAACAGGTATGGATGCCCGGTGGAGCCCAGAACCAGGAGCTTGCTAAGCAGTTTATAGCTTTCCTTTATTCTGATACAGCAGCAGAAATTTTCGCTGCACAGGGAGCTATTCAGCCAATTAACGGTTTGGCGGATTCTTTAGAAGGTGATGCTAAGATTTATTACAGCATTTATGACACGGGTGCAGTTGCAGTGTTAGATGCATTTGCAGCTACTGAAGCAATCGAAGGAACAACGATTCGTGGTACTTTCTGTGATCCTATCAACTCTGTGGTAACAGGTGATAAAACAATTAATGACTGGAAAGCACAGATTATTGCAGATAATGATACATTTAGAGCAAACCTGAAGCAGCAGTAATTAAGCGTTGATTATTTGCTGAGAGAAAACAGAGCTGGTGTTCACTGGAGCACCGGCTTTTTTTCAGGAAAGACAGGTATTCCTTATTAAATTAAGATCATGGTAATTTAGAAGAGGAGAGAAGTATGCGACGAACTAAAGGGAGAGGGGTTTTTATTTTTTGCTGTGTGGCTCCGGCTATTGCGCTCTTTGTTATTTTTATGGTGATTCCCACTATAGATGTATTCCGCATGTCTTTATATAAATGGGGTGGTTATACAGCGGATAAAACCTTTGTAGGATTGAAAAATTTTAAAACATTACTTTCCAGTGAAAAATTTCTTCGTTCTTTTCAGAATCAGATTCTTCTGATTGTAATCGTAACCATTGTAACTATGTCACTGGCATTGGTTTTTGCAGCAATTTTGACCAGAGAAAAAATTAAAGGACAGAATTTCTTCAGAATTGTATTTTATATTCCCAATATTCTGTCAGTAGTCATTATCAGTGCAATCTTTTCCGCGATTTATGACCCTAATCAGGGATTGCTAAATTCTATTCTCGGAATTTTTCGAGGGGATAAGGAGCCGATTCTTTGGCTGGGAAGCCAGAAAATCGTTATTTACAGTATTGTTATCGCCATGATTTGGCAGGCCATTGGTTATTATATGGTTATGTACATGGCAAGCATGTCCAGTGTATCCGAGAGTCTTTATGAATCGGCAGATTTGGAGGGGGCAGGCAAGATCAGGCAATTTTTTACCATTACCCTGCCTTTAATCTGGACCAACATCAGAACCACATTAACGTTTTTCGTTATTAGTACAATCAATATGAGCTTTTTATTCGTGAAAGCGATGACGAATGGTGGGCCGGACAGTGCTTCACATGTATTTTTAAGCTATATGTATCAGGAAGCTTACACTAACTCATCTTACGGATACGGTATGGCAATCGGTGCGGTAGTCTTTACCTTCTCCTTTGCCCTTTCTGCAATTTTAAATGCAGTAACTAAACGTGATCCCATTGAATTATAAAAGGAGTAAGCAGGATGAAAAAGAAGAAATCAATTCGTGAAACCTCTGTAATGAGTAAGATTTTAATCTATATTCCACTGATCGCTTTGGCCATTACCATTATTGTTCCCGTAGCCTGGGTATTTATGGCATCTGTTAAGGAGAATGTGGAGTTTTACCGTAATCCCTGGGCATTACCCGCAGGAGTACACTGGCAGAATTTTGTGGATGCCTGGACGAAGGCGGATATGGGCTCTTATATGTTAAACTCTGTGATAGTAACGGCTCTTGCCTTGGTGATTTTGATTATGGTAGCTCTGCCGGCCTCCTATGTCTTGTCCCGTTTTAAATTTTTTGGAAACGGATTTTTAAATACATTGATTATGGCCGGTCTGTTCATCAATGTAAATTATATTGTAGTGCCGATTTTTCTGATGCTCAGTGAGGGAGATACCTTTCTTAGGAAAACGATAGGACAGCCCTTTTTTCTGAATAATATCTTTATACTGGCACTGGTGTATGCGGCTACCTCTCTGCCCTTTACCATTTATCTTCTGGCAGGCTACTTTAAAACGGTTGCCAAAGATTATGAGGAAGCGGCATATGTAGATGGTGCGGGCTACTTCAGAACCATGGTGCAAATCATTATTCCCATGGCAAAGCCAAGTATTATCACGGTGATTTTATTTAACTTCCTATCCTTCTGGAATGAATATATTATTTCCATGACATTGCTGACAAAGCCGGAAATGAAAACTTTGCCGGTAGGATTAATGAATCTGATGGCAGCACAGAAATCTGCAGTGCAGTATGGACAGATGTATGCTGGTCTGGTTATTGTAATGCTTCCTACCCTGATTTTATATATGCTGGTACAAAAGCAGTTGACGGAAGGAATGACAGTCGGCGGTTTGAAGGGATGATTATGGGGACTGTAAATGCTGCCTCTGAAGGTGGCGGAATGGAGAGAAAATGAATGAACAAAGTATAAAAATTGTAAAAGGAATTATCATTGCCTTATTATTTTGCCTTTGTGTATTTTTGGTAGTCAGAGGACATAGGAATATCAGTCTGAGGGGGCTGGGTATACAGCTGCTTGGCCTGGCAGGGCTTCTGGGCCTGTTGGGATATTATAATAAGCAATATAAATAAGAAAAATCCCAAAGAAAGTGCCGTGCCGGACAGATACGATAGAAGAATAAAATTATGCAAAAATGAGAGGAGCAACTGTAGATTATGGAACAAATTAAGCGAACCGGAAGAGTAACTATTCCTACGAATCTGGATGTAGTACCCGAAACCATTGAAATTATGAAGCGTCTGGGGGCGGACGCAATACGGGATTGTGACGGAACTGAGTTTCCCGAAGAATTGACGAAAACGGGTGCTAAGATTTATTCCACCTATTATACCACCAGAAAGGATAATGTCTGGGCTAAGGCCAATCCTGATGAAGTGCAGCAATGCTACATTATGACTGCTTTTTATACAGCGGCAGAAGAGACCTTGGAGATACCCTTGATGAAGGGGATTTCTCATGAATTGATGCAGGTCAATACCAGAGATGATATCAAAAGATGGTGGGAAGTTATTGATCGGACTACAGGTGAGGTAGTTACGGCAGATGGATGGGAGTATGATAAAGAGAAGGGCTGTGTTATTCTTTCTGCTCCTGAGGCTTTTCATGAGTATACGGTAAGCTTTCTGGCATATATTATCTGGGATCCGGTACATATGTATAATGCCGTGACCAATCAGTGGAAGGATTTTGAACATCAGATTACCTTTGATGTCCGCCAGCCTAAAACTCATAAATATTCCATGGAGCGTCTCCGTAGATTCTGTGAGGAGCATCCATATGTGAATGTAATCCGTTATACCACATTTTTTCATCAGTTTACCCTAATGTTTGATGAGCTGAAACGGGAAAAGTACGTTGACTGGTATGGTTATTCTGCTTCGGTAAGTCCTTATATTCTGGAGCAGTTTGAAAAGGAGGTGGGGTATCCTTTTCGCCCGGAATATATTATTGACCAGGGCTATTATAATAACCAGTATCGCGTGCCCAGTAAAGAGTTCAAGGACTTTCAGGCTTTTCAGAGAAGAGAAGTCGCTAAGCTTGCAAAGGAAATGGTAGATATCACCCATGAATACGGAAAGGAAGCCATGATGTTTCTGGGAGATCACTGGATTGGCACGGAGCCCTTTATGGAGGAGTTTGAAACCATCGGTCTGGATGCCATTGTGGGCAGTGTAGGCAACGGTTCAACCCTACGTCTGATTTCCGATATTGAAGGAGTAAAATACAGGGAGGGAAGATTTTTGCCGTACTTTTTCCCTGATGTTTTCCACGAAGGAGGAGATCCGGTTAAGGAAGCAAAAGAAAACTGGGTCACTGCCAGAAGAGCAATTTTGAGAAAGCCCATTGACCGAATTGGTTATGGAGGGTATTTAAAACTGGCTTTGGATTTTCCGCAGTTTATCGATTATGTGGAATCGGTTTGCAATGAATTTCGTGAATTGTATGAGAATGCAAAAGGCACTACTCCCCACTGTGTAAAAACGGTAGCGGTATTAAACAGCTGGGGGAAAATCCGCAAATGGGGAAACCACATGGTACATCATGCTTTATACCAGAAGCAGAATTACAGCTATGCCGGTATCATAGAGGCTTTATCGGGAGCTCCCTTTGACGTTCGGTTTATTTCCTTTGACGATATACAAAGAGATTTGTCGATTTTAGATGACATTGATGTCATTATTAATGTGGGAGATGCTGACACGGCCCACACAGGTGGTGCGGCCTGGGAGAATCCTCAAATTATTTCCGCTATTCGTAAATTTATTTATAATGGCGGCGGTTTTATTGGTGTGGGTGAGCCCTCCGGCCATCAATACCAGGGCCATTTTCTGCAGCTGGCCTCGGTGCTTGGTGTAGAAAAGGAAACGGGCTTTACGCTGAATTATGATAAGTATAACTGGGAAGAGCATCCGGAGCATTTTATTCTTGAGGATATGACGAAGGAAGTGGATTTCGGAGAGGGCAAGAAGAATATCTATGCTTATGAAGATACTCAGATTCTGGTTCAGCGAGAGAAAGAAGTGCAGATGGCCGTAAATCATTTTGGAAAAGGCCGTACGGTTTATATCAGCGGTTTGCCCTACAGCTTTGAGAACAGCCGTATTCTGTACCGAAGCATTCTCTGGAGTGCTTCCGGCGAAGAGGAATTGCACAAATGGTTTTCCTCCAACTTTAATGTGGAGGTTCATGCTTATGTGAAGAATAAAAAGTATTGTGTGGTCAACAATACCTATGAGCCCCAGATTACCACTGTTTACCGGGGAGACGGCAGCAGCTTTGAGTTATCTATGGAGGCCAATGAAATTAAATGGTATGAAATCTGATATTTAAGGGATCCTGGAGGATCCCTTTTTTGTGCAAAAGATAAATTTGAAAACCATTCCCAAATTACTTGACGGAAGGATGGCTGCGTAATATAATTGAGAACGAGTATCATATTCGGACAAGGAGGTATGCCATGAATCCACGGTCAAAGTATAGAACAAAGCAGCGGGAAATGCTGATAAGTTATTTTGAGCTTATACCCGGAGTTCATTTTACTGCCGGTGATGTATGTAAATACTTCAGAGAGCAGGGAGTTTCTATTGGCCAGTCCACTGTGTATCGCCAATTGGAGAGCCTTGTGGATGAAGGCATTATTAATAAATACATTATTGACGGAAATAGTCCTGCCTGTTTTGAATATGTAGGTGCGGACAGCCATGAGGATACGGAAACCTGCTTTCATTGCAAATGTGAGAAATGCGGAAGGTTGATCCATCTTCATTGTGATGAGCTGAAAGGAATACAGATTCATCTGTATGAGGAGCATCGGTTTAATTTAAATCCGATGAGGACAGTATTTTACGGGCTGTGCGAGGAATGTTGCTAAAGTTTACGGAGGTTTTTGGTGTGAAAAAATATTTTGCTTTTATTCTTGCTGTTATTTTGCTTGGCAGCAGCCTTTCGGCATGTGGCTCTGGGACTGCACAGAGTGCTGCAAAAGATGACAGGCTGCAGATTGTGGCCACGATTTTTCCGGAATATGACTGGGTAAGGAATATCCTGGGGGATAATCCGGCCAATGCGGAGGTTACCCTGCTTCTGGATAATGGCGTTGATCTTCACAGCTATCAGGCCACAGCAGACGATATTCTGAAGATAGCCACCTGTGATCTGTTCATCTATGTAGGCGGAGAATCGGATGAGTGGGTGGAAGCTGCCCTTAGGGAGGCTGAAAATGAGGAAATGGTGGCGATAAATCTTCTGGATATATTGGGGGAAAAGGCCAAAGAGGAAGAGCTTATAGAGGGTATGGAAGATGAAGATGAACATGAACATGGGCATGAGCATGATGAAGAAGAGGAAGAAGTGGTGTATGATGAACATGTATGGCTCTCTTTGCGGAATGCCTCTATACTAGTAGACCGGATATCGGAAACCCTTCAGGCTATGGATGCGGATAATGCTGCAGCCTATAGAAGTAATACCGAGACTTATAAGGAAAAATTAAATGCCCTTGATGGAAAATATCAGGAGGCGATTTCGGCGGCTCCGGTAAATACCCTTCTTTTTGGAGATCGTTTCCCCTTCCGCTATTTGGTGGATGATTATGGGCTTTCTTACTATGCCGCTTTCTCCGGCTGTTCTGCGGAAACGGAGGCAAGCTTTGAAACCATCACCTTCCTTGCTCAGAAGGCAGATGAGCTTTCCCTTCAAAGCATTATAGAAATTGAGGGTACGGGGCATAGGATCGCGGAAACCGTGGTTGAGAATACGCAGTCGAAGCAGCAGCAGATTCTAAGGCTGGATTCTATGCAGTCTACCACAGCAAAAGATGTCCAAAATGGGATTACCTATCTTTCAATTATGGAAAAAAATCTGGAGGTGCTGAAGGAAGCACTGCAGTAGGAGGAATAGCTGATGGCTTTACTTACGATTCAGAATCTGTCTCTTGGATATGATTCGCATGCCATTGTGGAGAATCTTAATTTTTCTGTCAATAGTGGAGATTACCTTTGTATTGTGGGGGAAAATGGTTCCGGTAAAACCACACTGATGAAAACACTGCTCCGTCTTCAGGAACCGATCAGCGGTCAGATTCTGGTTGGTGACGGGCTGAAGATAAATGAGATAGGTTATCTTCCGCAGCAGACAGTGGTGCAGAGGGACTTCCCGGCATCTGTGAGGGAGATCGTTCTCTCCGGCTGTCAGGGCCGCTGTGGCCTTCGGCCCTTTTATAACAGGGAAGAAAAGAAGCTGGCAGAAGAAAATATAGAACGCATGGGACTGACGGAACTGGCTAACCGGTGCTATCGGGAGCTGTCAGGCGGCCAGCAGCAGCGTGTGCTGCTGGCCCGGGCATTATGTGCCACCAGAAAGGTTTTACTCCTTGATGAACCGGTATCCGGTCTTGATCCTAAGGTAACGGCGGAAATGTACGATTTAATTTCCAGGCTGAATCAGGAGGGGGTAACGATTATTATGATTTCCCATGATGTGTCTGCGGCTGTTCGCTTTGCCAGCCACATTCTTCATATTGGAAGTACCGTCTTTTTTGGGACGAAGGAGGAATACCTGGAAAGTACGGCAGGGAGATTCTTTCTTATGCAGCAGAAGGGAGGCGAGGAGAAATGATGGATAAGCTTGGATTGTACCTGCAGTATCCCTTTGTCAGATATGCTTTGATTGTTGGGGTACTTATTGCGCTTTGTTCATCCTTATTTGGGGTAACTCTGGTTTTGAAGCGCTTCTCCTTCATTGGAGACGGCCTGTCCCATGTGGCCTTCGGGGCCATGGCAATAGCCTTTGTGGTGAACCTCTCCAACGAAATACTGCTGGTACTGCCAATCACGGTTATCAGTGCAATTCTTCTTTTGCGGCAGGGACAGAATGCGAAGATTAAGGGAGATGCTGCTATTGCCATGATTTCCGTTGGAGCTTTGGCCTTCGGCTATCTGATTATGAACCTGTTTTCGGTCTCGTCCAATCTATCGGGGGATGTGTGCAGTACCTTATTTGGCTCTACCTCCATTTTGACATTAACAAAAAGAGAGGTATGGCTCTGTACGGTGTTATCTATTGCAGTAGTAATTATCTTCATCATGTTCTATAATAAAATATTTGCGGTAACCTTTGATGAGGATTTTGCAAAAGCTACGGGAACAAAGGCAGACAGATATAATCTGCTGATTGCCATCGTCATTGCAGTAATCATTGTTCTGGCCATGAATCTGGTAGGCTCACTCCTGATTTCAGCATTAGTAATTTTTCCGGCATTGTCAGCTATGCGTCTCTTTCACCATTTCAAGCTGGTAACCGTATGTGCGGCAGTATTATCGGTGGTATGTGCCTTTTTGGGAATTATCATATCCATTTTAGCAGGAACGCCGGTTGGTTCCACCATTGTGGCGGTAGATGTAGCAGCCTTTGTAATCTGTTATGGAATAGGAAGAATAACAGGAGGTACTGGAAAATGAAAAAACGGATAAGGTTATTTCTTTGTTTGACCCTCATAGCTGCTTTGGCAGGATGCGGGGACAGCGGTATGTCGGAAAGGGCAGAGGAGCAGTCGGTTAGTGTGAGCGAGGAGGCTTCTTTTTCTGAGACGGATACGGTCTTTTGGGAGGCTTCCGTGCCGGAGGGACTTAGTGCTTCTGACGACACACTGAGCAATACGGAAGGAATTGATGTAGATCTGACTATACTTTCAAGAACGATGGTCTATTCCGAGGTATATAACATGATGATTACTCCGGGGGATTATATGGGAAAAACCGTTAAGATGAAAGGAAGCTTCAACTATTATTATGATGAGGCAACGGATAATGACTATTTTACCTGCATCATACAGGATGCTACCGCCTGCTGTGCACAGGGAATAGAGTTTGTCCTGACGGAGGATTACCATTATCCCGAGGATTATCCACAGTTGGGAAGTGAGATCACCGTGGTGGGTGTTTTTGATACCTACATGGAGGGTGGATTATTGTACTGTACGTTAAGAAATGCAAAGCTTGTATAGTATTGACAATATACCCTTTGTCAGGAATTGAAATTATCAGCATAAAAGACCCCGCATCGCTGCGAGGTCTTTATTTGTGCATACCCTTCTAAACAGACGGGCTTATTTTTTATATAAACAAATGGGCTATTGGTTTTAGGAATGGGAATAATATTTTGCAATAAGCAAAAACACCGGAAATTCAATATTCGCAGTGTTTTTACTGTTTTTATTATTAATGAATAACCAATGCGGATAAAGGGACTCGAACCCCCACGGTCTCCCACCAGAACCTAAATCTGGCGCGTCTGCCAGTTCCGCCATATCCGCAAAGCTCTTCTATTATATAAGAGAAGATAGAATGTGTCAAGAATTTTCAACACATAAAAGTTTTTTGAAAATTTTAGTACTGAAAATTTCAGTCCGCATCAGAAGGATGTCTCTTCTTGACATTTGTTTTTTATCGTGATATGCTGAAAAAAGTTGAAAGGGAGTAGTTGTTTTATGCAATCAACATGCCCTGATCGTTTGATAGTCGGTCATGGTTGCATACTTTCTAAACAGAGAGAACGAGACTTTTAACGCGAAAGAGTATTTCGTGTGAAGGTCTCTT